>CAXMSP010000152.1:0-20907 GCA_964196225.1 uncultured Gammaproteobacteria bacterium
AAATAAGCTTCGCATGGTAGGTATAAATGGAGAGATTCCGGGGACAGTATACCTATTTCTAAAAGCAGCAATCAGTAAATAGGTATACTGTCCCCGGTTTTCAGACGCCCAATAACAATATTGTCACGGAACCCCTTGACCTGGATCTTTACATCGTCAATGGTAAGTTCGCCCGTCAAGGTTGAACTGATTCCACTGTAAAATCGATAAGCAAGTCGCAGATCTCGAGCCAGTATGAAAAACTGGCTTATGTTCAGGGTTTGGACTCAATGTGTTCCCTGTGCAGCTAACGGTTGGTACGGGCACGCAAGAAGAACTGGGTTGTCATAAGCAGAATTAGAGACACGGCTAGCACCATCGAACCAATCGCATTCACTTCCGGTGTGATTCCCCGGCGAATCGAAGAGAATATGTAAATCGGCAGTGTGGTATTGGCGCCGGCGACGAAAAAAGAAATAATGAAATCATCGAAACTGAAGGTAAAACTAAGCAGGAAACCCGCCAGGATGGCCGGGTAAATTTGCGGCAGCGTAACCTGGTAAAAGGTACGCCATGGTGTTGCATATAAATCCATCGAGGCCTCGATCAGGGAACGATCCATGCCAGCGATGCGGGCGCGTACCAGGATGATCACGATCGACATCGTAAACAACGTATGCGCCGCGATAACCGAAGCGTATCCCATGTGCAGTTTCGGCGGCTTTACGCCTTCCGGCCAGATTGAAGCCAGTAACGGATTCAGGAAATCAAAAACCGTCACCAGCGCCACCAGCGTGGCGATGCCGATAACAATGCCCGGTATCATGACCGATATGTAGATCAGTCCGTCAAACAGGACGCGCATCGTTCCCTTCAGGCGTTGCAGGGCTAGTGCTGCCGCCGTTCCCATCAGGCTGGATAAAATCGCGACCGAGAAGGCGACGATCAGACTGGTGACGAAAGCGTCACCGACAAACGGATTAGACAGCGCTTTGCCGTACCACTGGATGGATAAGCCCCGAAGCTCACTGGCGTGTCGCCCGGCATTGAAACTGAACAACACGATGATGCCGATCGGCACGTACAAGAAGAGAAAAACGGCAATGGCGTAGATTCGCACGGTCCTTCCCCTTTACATCAATGACTCGTCACGGCCGGTTTTACTGCGCATCATCATACGCATATACAGGCTGACAGTGATCAGCATGATGACCACCAGCGTGACCGATACCGCGGCCCCAAAAGGCCAGTTGCGCGACTGCAGGAATAAATCAACCAGCGCATTGCCAATGAAGAACACCTTGCCGCCGCCAAGAAACGCCGGGATCAGAAATTCTCCCATCAGCAGGATAAACACCAGCATGCAGCCAGTTGCTATCCCTGGCATCGACAGCGGCAGCGTGATTTGCATAAAGGTTTTAAATGGCGAGCCTCCCAAATCACTGGAGGCTTCCAGCAGGCTCTTGTCGAGTTTTTCCAGCGAAACAAATATGGGGAACACCATCAACGGCAGATAACCATAGACAATGCCCACCAGTACCGCGCCCTGCGTATTGATCAGCCGCACACCCTCGATGCCGATGAATTCCAGCAAGGTCGGGATGCCGCGTCCGCCCAGTATGAAAATCCAGGCATAGGTGCGTACCAGCAGGCTGGTCCAGAACGGCACTATTACCAGGACAAGCAGGATGAGCTTGTATTGTCGGCTTACCCGGAGTGCCAGGTAGTAGGCGAGCGGGTAAGCCACCAGCAGACTCAATAGCGTCCCGGCCGGCGCTATGATCAGTGTGTTCTGGAAAGCCTTCAGGCGGGAAGGCAGATTCGCATACTGCTCAAGTGTGAAACCGCCGGCGTATCCGCCTACCGCCGCGCGTTCGCCAAAACTGAAAACCAGGATAACGATGAGAGGCAAAATCAGCATAAACAGAAACCATATTGAAGTTGGGGCTAACAAGGCTGCTGTTAGCCAGCGGTTCGGTTTGCTATCTGCTCCCATCGTCATCCATCAGTTAGATTCACGTCTGCATCAGGCGGACTTGAAGCGAGCCATCACCTCGGCCCGGATCGGGTCGGTTAGTGTCTGTGCCGCGCCAAATTCGAGGCCGTTCATCAAATTTTCAGCAGGATGCAAGATTGGATCACTAGCCAGAGAAGGGGGCTGTAATGCGATCGCGCGCGAATCTGTTGGTGCATAACCATGAACCGCTGCCTCACGAGCCTGGACATTAGGGTCTTGCATGTAATTAATGAAAGCATAGGCAGCATCCAGATGCGGCGCATCCTTCGGAATCGCGTAGAAGTCCGTCCAGATTTCGCCACCATCGGTAGCAATCACGTAATGCATTTCTGGCAAATCATTGTTGAGTTGTGTTGCATCGCCGTTCCAGCAAATCGACATCCAGCCATCACCGCTGCGCATACCGGGTTGATAGTCGGAGGTGATTGCAAACAAATGGGGTTTGGATTCAATTAGCAATGCTTCGGCTTCGGACAGTTCTTTGGCGTCGATTGAATTAAACGAATAACCCAACGCACACAAGGCGGCACCAATGGTAGTCAATTGATAATCGTGTAACATGCTATGGCCTGATCCGGCACCCATGGTTACGTCAAAGAAATCCTTCCAGGACTTGGGCTTGCTCGTGATATTGTTGGTATTCACTACAAATCCTGTGGTTCCCCAGTTCTTCGGCACACAATATACTTTGCCATTTACTGTTGCAGGCCCGGCAAATATCGAATTATTGGCGGATGCGTCATAATACGGTATGCGCGATAAATCCAGTTCCTGTATCAGATCAAGCGCGACATAGTTCGAGATGGTGTAATTTGTAGGAACAAAAACATCCCATCCGGTGCCACCTGCTTGCAACTTGGCCAGCATTTCTTCGTTTGAACCAAATGCATTTACTTGAATGTTAACGCCTGTCTTTGCGGTAAATTCATCCAGGTTGGCCTGGTCGTGGTAGTTCGGCCAGGTGGAAAATATCAGCCGATCACCCAATTCGCCAGATGCATGGGCCTTGCCCGACCACAGTGAAGGCATGGCCGTGCCCATCACGGTCATTGCCGTACCCAGTCCGGTTACGCCCAGAAAATGTCGGCGTGAAATCGAGCCATTCTGATAGCTGCGAAAATACTTCATGAATTTTCTGGCGCTTATCGGTTTGTTATCATCGTTAGTTTTACTCATTTTGTGCCCTCATCGAAAACGATCCGTTATATTCACAAAGACCATGACTGCCGGATTTACAGTCAGGTCTTACGCATCTCCAAGCACCAGCGCGGCATCGGGTTTCCAGCTTATGGAGACCATGTCGTCTGGCGTAAAACTTCTACTGCCGTGTTCAACGGATTTTGGAGATAACACCATTACGTCACCGTATCCTTCGGTTGCAACCAGGTATTCCGAGTGTTCACCCAGAAATATCCGGTTCATCACCCGTCCTTTTATGGTGATGCTAGAACTGGTATCTGTTTCATCTGCGGATTTAATAGAAATCATTTCGGGGCGCACCGCAATACTTGCCTTGCTCCCGTTTGCGAGGTCCGGTGCGCTTTTTGGCTGTTTGCCGGTGAGCACCTGGCCGGAATCAAATTTAACCGAGACACTCAAGTCATTGGTCTCGACGACCTCGCCGCTGAAAAAATTGCTCTTACCGACGAAGTCGGCCACGTAGCGGTTGAGCGGCTCATCGTAAAGCTCCCGCGGGCTGCCGGATTGCACGATCTTTCCGTCGCGCATGATGCAAATGCGATCGCTCATTGACAGCGCCTCTTCCTGGTCATGCGTCACCAGGATAAAGGTAATTCCGACCTCTCTTTGCAGCGTCTGCAATTCAATCTGCATTTCGCGACGCAGCTTGCGGTCCAGCGCAGCCAGGGGTTCATCGAGTAGTAAACAGGTCGGATGGTTGATGAGCGCGCGCGCCAGCGCCACTCTTTGCTGCTGTCCGCCGGATAATTCCCAGACCCTGCGTTTGTCGTATCCGCCGAGTCGCACCAATTCGAGGGTTTCGTCCACCCGTTTGCTTACTTCCTGTTTGGTAGGTTTCGGGTTGCGCTGACGCAAGCCGTAGCCAATATTTTCAGCAACGTCCATATGCGGGAACAGGGCGTAGTGCTGGAATACCATGTTTACCGGCCGTTTATGCGAAGGGATTCCGATGACCGGGCTACCGCCGATAAAAACCTCGCCTTGCGTGGGTTGATCAAAACCGGCAATCAGTCGTAGTGATGTAGTTTTTCCGCAACCGGATGGCCCCAGGAAACTGAAGAAGGCGCCACGCTCGACGCTAAGGGATATGTCGTCGACCGCCACGACATCCTCGAAACGTTTGGTAACGCTGCGAAACTCGATATCAATATCACCTGGACTAGTGGATTGATCGACCAACTCCATCCCCCGGCAGCTGCATTTTTACCCCTCTTTACAAATTGGGCTTGAGTTTTATAGAGAAAATATACTACCATGCAAATCGAGCAAATGCATGTAATTTGCTCGATTTGGGGTATATGCCTCTAAAGGCAGGAAATAAATGCACATTGCGTAAATTACTTGATAAAGGAAATACTGTGATGGCGAATAATTCCGGGCGGACAAAAAAGATCGACCTGGGAAACGCTACCTGGATCTCTTTGTTATCCCAATGTATCGATTCGATCGGTAGCGATCAATTCACCGACACCCTGCTCAGCGCACTTAGATCTATTACCCCTTTTGACTACTCGGTGTCCTTCGCCTATCACCAGAATGAAAAACCGATCTGCCTGTTCCACACATTTTCACCCGCTGAGCGGGTCGTATTTGTCGATAACTATCTGAAGGGCCCCTATTTGCTCGATCCGTTTTTCAAGGCCTGCGGGCGCAAGGTCGATATCGGTCTTTACCGGTTGCGAGATATCGCTCCCGATCGATTTCTGCAAAGCGAGTATTATCGTTCCTACTACGTACGTACCGGACTCGCCGAGGAAATCTGTTACACCTTTTACCTGCTAAACGACGTCGCGGTTGTTATCTCGTTAATGCGTTCGGGTGAAAGCCAGCGTTTCTCGGCGCGTGAATTCAGGTTGCTGGAGAGTGTGGTGCCAATTGTCAGTAGCCTGGCTCAGCGACACTGGCAGGTTGTGCCCGACTGGTCTGAAGTCGAATCGACCGACGGGGATCCGGGTGACAATCCAACCACCATCGAAAATACAGTGGGAACTATTTTCGGCTCGCGAATCACACCACGGGAAACCCAGGTCGTCGCGCAGGTACTCGAAGGGCATTCATCGGAATCGATCGCGAAAAGCCTCGGGATATCTACCGGCACGGTACGCATTCACCGCAGAAACATTTACGCAAAGCTCGATATTTCTTCGCAGCAGGAACTGTTTTCAATCTTTTTTCAGAAAATCAGAACGGTGCGCGCATAAGCACAGAGACTAGCAACACACAAAGTCGCCGTCGCGGAGCGGTCGACACGACAACGGAGGATCAGACATGACTAGCAATAGCAACACCGTTACCGAACAAACCGGTAATCGCCCCGGCCGGCTGGCTGGAAAAACCGCGGTCATCACCGGCGGCGCCGCCGGCATGGGGCGCACTACCTCCCTGGCCTTTGCCCGGGAAGGCGCTCGCGTCGCCATACTGGATATCCAGAAAGAGGCGGGCGAGGAAACCGTACAAATGATTCGCGAAGAGGGTGGAACGGCCGAGTTTATCGAAACCGATGTGTCCGACGCGGAACAGGTCGATGCTGCCTTCGACCGGGTTGCCGAAACCCTCGGGGCCTACAACGTGCTGTTTAATCACGCCGGCACCATTACCGTGAAGCCGCTGCACGAATCGACCGAGGATGACTACAATCGTTTGATGGATATCAACGTTCGCTCCGCCTTCCTGGTGTGCCGGCGCGCGGTCAAGGAGATGAGCGATAACGGTGGCGGTTCGATCGTCATTACCGCGTCGATTGCGTCAGAGCTCGGTTATGCACTGGAGTCGCTCTACTGCATGACCAAGGGCGCAGTGTTACAGCTCGCGCGCGCGATCTCTGTCGAATACCGGGACCAGGGAATTCGTTGTAACGCGGTTTGCCCCGGATTCGTCAAGACGGCGCATGGTCTGCGCGAAATCAGCGAGCTGGACCAGGCAGGGCAGGAGTGGGAAGAAGGGGCACTCGCCGATGCGCAGGGTCGAATCTGCGAGCCCGAAGAAGTTTCCTCGGCAGTGGTATTTCTGGCCTCGGACGAGGCCAGCTTTATTACCGGCAACGCGCTGTACGTCGATAATGGCTGGTATGCGAAAGGTTAGGGCAAACGCAGTGTTTCGATTCCACGGCACAACGTTATAGTTATCTGAAATTCTGCGACCCGTTTTTACCAGGGAATACTGCTGCCGTCATACTCGATGAACTGCCCGCTTTGTGCGAGCCCGGCAGTTTGGAGAATACCTTTTAACCCGCAAACACTCTCATCCGTGCTGATTTCCGCGTTGGGCCCACCCATTTCTGTTTGTACCCAACCCGGGTGCAGGCTTATGACGCTAATGTCTCGGTCGGCGAGATCAATGGAAAGGCATTTAACAACCTGGTTTACGGCCGTCTTGGAGCTTCGGTAGATGTAGCTTCCGCCGCTGGTGTTGTCCGCGATACTGCCGACTTTGCTGCTGATAACCGCCACCAGCTTTTGCTGGCTGGCCGCCACCTGTTCAACGAACGCCTGTACCAGCATGAGCGGTGCGATCGTGTTGACTTCAAGTACCTGCCCCCATTCCTGCGCGTCGATCTCACCAAAACTGACGCCTTTCAAACCATAGACACCCGCATTGCTTAACAAGATATCAATCGGCCTGTTACCAAGCTGATCTGACAGCGCTGCCATCTGTTCGTAATTGGTGACATCCAGTGCATGTACTTCGATGGTCAGACCCCGTTCGCTGAGTGCTTGCAATTCCCCGGCATCGGCAGGGTTTCTGCAACAGGCGAGCACCTGCCATCCATCCTCCGCAAACTGCTCGCTTAACTTCAGACCAATGCCGCGATTGGCACCGGTGATCAAAATGGTTGGTTTTGTCATTCGGGTGTCCCCTTTTTTATTACGATTTATCAAAAATACTGTTCCCGGAATTGTGGAATCCGGGGCCAACAATTTTCAGGTTGGCCGTCTAACCGGTATACTGTCCCAATAATTACCCAAATAACAATAATATTTGGTAATTGTAAAAGATAAATAACGGTCGATCGGTGAGGGTAGGGGCAGCGTTATGAAATTGATTAGCACTTTAGTATCTACATTGTTTTTTTCGACAATTTCCTCTGTGTTTGCAGCCGATGAGGTCAAAACCGTCAACATTGGTGACGCGGAGATATTCTACGAATACCAGCCAACTGAAACGGATGTGGCCACACTGACGCTGATTGCGCAGGTTTCTGAAACCAACGATTCACTGCGGGGATTGAAAAATACCGATCGGCGCCGCTTGCGCAAGCTCGGACAATTGATCTACCAGTGCAAACTGATGCTTTACAAGTCGGGTAAAAGCGATCTCACTGCTGACGGCAAAGCCCCGGTCCTGATCTCCAAGAACTACAGCCTGTTTACCGGCGTGGATTTACCTTTGGCCGCCGATGAACGCGTGGGCATCCAGGCCGCGGCACTGCAAGCCGTCGATGTTGACAGCTTGTTCAGCCCCACCCTGGGTGGCAAGGATACGCTCAAGAAGACCTGGGAAACCCTGGGTCAGGATTCTGCACTTAACCTGAAGCAGTTTAATGTCAATGTTTTGCAGGAAACCGATTTAATCGAGACCTCTGAAAGTGTCGATATCATTGCCCGGTTCCCGGTATTCCAGGTGGAAAAACCCGTGTCACAATGGATTTATAACTTTAACTTGCAAGACTTCAAACAGGCGATTCAGCATATCGATGAAAACTGTACGCCGGTCAAGTTCAGGGAGATGATCGAGCAGAAAACCTAGCAGTTGATCCACTGATGCCTGTTAGGCCAGGCGGTTTGTCCTCTATTGTTTGACTCTACCGATATTCCCGATTCCCCAACAGCCTGGTAAAGACTTTGGAGAGTCTTTTTAACAGAATTACACGGTCAAAAATGACCTGGATCAACAATTAGCCGGCATGGTAATCCAGAATCTGGTTTTAATCATTTCAACTGAAATAGCGTGGAATCATGACCGTTAAAGCCCCTGAAGCCATTGAAGTCACCCCCCGACCAGTTCGATTCGCTTGCACCCTACGAACTGACAGACCACCTGGAACGTGGCAGGATGTTGATGTTCCCCACGCCCCCGCTGGAACTGCCCAGTGACGAAGAACTTCGTTTTCTGAAGGAGCAAACCCCCGAGTATCACACGCGCAAGAACATCAGTTACTATCCCCAGGCGCGACGGATACTGGGCATCAAGGCTCCCCCTGATATCGAGCAACGCACCCAGGCCATTTTGATGGAATACCATGAGCGGGTGGAAGCCTGTCTGAAAAAGCTCATTCCCTCTTTTTCCCCGGGATGGACCTCTGCAACCTCGAGCCTGCGTGTTTTCGAAGAGAATAACCGTGGCATTCCGATACGGGCGCGTAGTGATCGCATACATCTGGATGCGGGCACCTACGGTGCGGCACGCGGTGACCTGATTCTGCGTTTTCTGACTAATCTTGATGACAAGGAGCGCGTCTGGAGATGCAAGGGCACCGTTTCGGACCTGGTAGAGACTTACGGTGAGGCTGCGGGATTGCAGCGTAGCGATGGACTGCTGCGAGACGGTATCTTGAATCAAATCGGGTCCGGAATGGTCCGCGGCTTATCAAAAGTGTTCCCGGCAACGGCGACACTGGAGCGGTCTGCCTATGATCAGGCCATGCGGCACATGCATAATTACATGAAAGAGAGCGAGGAATTCCACCAGGACCCGGAAGGTATGGTTGAAATTCGTTTCAAACCCAAAAGCTGCTGGCTGGTGTTTGCAGACATGGCGGGCCACTCTTGTCTAGCCGGTGAATTTGCCATGATCAATACTTTTATGGTGCCACGGCAAAATTTCCGCCACCAGGAATTCTCTCCCTGGGAAGTGCTCAGCCGGTATGCGGCCGGAAAATCGGCACTTCCGCCTGAAATTCCGATCGGGACCTGATGCCGTCAAGATCGCCATCTAGTCCCTTTTTCCTCCAAATCTTAAAAATCCACTTAAGAAAATACCCTAAGGGGCCGATATAGCCTGTATCGCCCGCAAGGGTCTGGAAAATACATGTGCATGTATTGAGAAGTGGAGACGGTGTCTCGTCACTTCGAAGAAATATTCGTGGGTATTAATTTGGCGATCAAATTTTACAATTGGAAACCCCGAATTCCCGTTCTGATAGCAATTTTGTTGCTGGTTATTTCTAACGGTGTTCTGGCGTCTACTTCGACAGTTCAGCTGAGTGAAGATGAGAAACGATGGTTAAGCGAGCATCGGTCGATTCGTCTTGCTGTGGATATCGACTGGTCGCCGTTCGAATACATCGATGACGAAAACCAATATGTTGGCATGGCCGCCGAATATGTCGCGTTGGTGGGTCAAAAGCTTGGTATCGAGTTCGAAGTCGAGAAAGAAAAGCCCTGGTCTGAGGTCGTCGAATCCGTCAAAAGCGGCGAACTCGACATGTATTCATGCGTGGTATCGACTGTCCAGCGTCGTGAATACGTCAACTTCACCGAACCCTACCTCTCGTTTCCCATGGTCATTGTCACCAGTGACCAGGTTGCCTACGTGAATGGTCTTAAGGACCTGAAGAACGAAACAGTTGCCGTGGTGCGAGGTTATGCCACCCAGGATCTGCTGGAAAAAGATCACCCTGAGCTCGAGCTCTACCTGGCGGACAACGTGGCTGACGCCCTGGAAAAACTTTCTGTCGGCAAGGTCTACGCCTATATCGGGAACATCGCCACCGTCAGCCATGTGATAAAACGCGATGGCATAACCAACATCAAGATATCCGGTCAAACGTCGTATAACTATGAACTGTCGATGGGAGTCAGAAAAGACTGGTCCGAATTCATGCCTATTTTGCAAAAGGCGCTGGACTCCATCACCGAACAGGAACATGACCAGATCTATCAAAACTGGATCAAGCTTCGTTACGAGTATGGTTTTGATTACGACCTGCTGTGGAAGGTTCTGGCCGGCGTGTTCCTGGTTATCACGATCATTCTGATCTGGAACCGCCGCCTTTCAAACGAAATCCGCAAACGTGTCGATGCCGAAAAGCTACTCAATGATGCACATCAACAGCTCGAACAGACTAACAAGCAATTAGTAGATTATATCGACATCGTCGACAAGTACGTTATTACGTCAACGACTGACAACAAGGGAATAATTACCACTACCAGTGATGCATTCTGTGAGATATCAGGCTACAGCCGGCAAGAGCTTATTGGCAACAACCACAGTATCGTCCGCCACAGAGATATGTCCGCATCGATTTACAAGGAATTGTGGGGCTCTATTACACGCGGACAAACTTGGCAGGGGGAAATTAAAAACAGGAAAAAGAATGGATACTATTACTGGGTCCACGCCTATATATCCCCGGTCTTTGATGAGCAGGGAAATATCACCGGTTATACTGCGATTCGCGAAGACATAACCAATAAAAAGCTTGCAGAGGAACTCTCCATCACCGACGAGTTGACCTCGTTGTTTAACCGTCGACATTTTAACAACTTGTTCCCGCAGGAACTGGCACGTGCCGAACGAGAAAAGAAGACCATTGTGCTGATGATTATCGATGTCGATTACTTCAAACCCTACAATGATAATTACGGTCATCAACAGGGGGATAATGCTTTACGGGCTGTCTCCGGGGTACTCAAAGATACCTTGCGGCGCGCCGGTGATTTTACTTTCCGTATCGGGGGTGAAGAATTCGGAGTCATTGTCACGGTTGACGATAGCGACGCCGCTTATGCGATTGCTGAAAAACTGCGCAAAGCGGTTGAAGACCTGGGACTTGAGCACGCCTACAGCGAGGTCGCAGCTTACCTCACGGTCTCTATCGGCATGGAAATACATCAGTGTAATGACTCGCAACCAGCAGATATGGATCTGATATACCGGTTAGCGGACGATGCCCTTTACCAGGCCAAGGAAAATGGTCGAAACCAGGTGGCGAGTAGCCATATGGACGACTGGCAGGCCACGATTAACGAATAAGTGTCTTCCGCCTGGGCGATAAACAATAAGTCAATAATCGGGTTAATACGAGATTGATATGACCAATAAGTAGTATGGCTCGGAGTTATCAAGCAAAAAGAAAAATTTCCTGTACATAATCAATCATGTACTACACTATATTGAGAATTCAGGTTAAGTATGCCCTGGAGTGAGAACGCTAATCGTCGCAGCTATTCTCAACGAACTCGATTTTAATTTAGGAGTTAGATATGACGAAATATATCGCTATCGCTGTTTTGTCTTTGGCACTGTTAATACCTGCTACGAGTAATGCGAGTCGGTATACGTTCGACGATTCTAGATCAGGCGAGTTGATTCCTGGCAAGGCATATCTTGGGCTGAAATACGGAGTTTTCCACACTGAACAGACCGTAGGCTCATACGATGTTGATATGGATAATATAGGCTTTGTATTTGGTGGCGAAATAAATGAAATGTTGGCGCTGGAATTTGACTACTCCCAAACTGTTTCTGCCGACAAGGAAGAGTCAGGGGGTTCTACTGCAAAACAGTCAGTCGATACATTAGGATTCTTTTTGGTCGCTAAAACCAGCGGTGACGTCTACGCTCGAGGACGAGTGGGCTATACACGAATCGAACATGAAATAAAATTCATGGGTGATAGTGGATCCGATAATATCTACGGCGTTGCGTATGGCATTGGAGCAGGTATGAAGGTCGGAAAAGGAGCCGCTATCGAAATTGAGTACACGGTCTATCCCGAAACCGATGAATTTTTTGGTGTGAATGTCGCGGGAGATATCGAAAATGAATTTCTTAGTTTAGGCTTTGTTTGGTATTTCGAGTAACGACACGGGTGATCGTAATTCAGAATTAGAATTATAGTGGCAGTATTTTGTATTCATATAGCCACCGCAAATCAATAGGTTGATATCTTAATTCGATACCGCCGCTGTACCACCTTCATTGATAACTCCCTGGCTCAGGCTCTCGGTCATGAGCAAGCAATCCATATTTGGTCGAGATTTGGGATAATTTAGCTTCAAAGTCCTGACGACGGCAAAAGTTCTGGGTAAGCTGCGTGTGAAGTAACGAGCTTACCTGGAGCATGAAACAAATATTTGCTGTAAAGCAGGTGCCGCAACTCGAATGGAGTTCCGCAACCCCGCTAAACTTTCGGCCAAGAGTCGTTACTGTCTGCTATTTAAATCTGGGACTGGTGCTGTTTGGGCTGGGGGAATCGTTGTTAATCGCCAGTGGTGCGGGGGTGAGTCCGTGGACGGTTCTCGCCCAGGGGATAGCATTTAATACAACCTGGAGTATCGGGTTTACGACCATGGTCGTGAGCTTTCTGATTTTGCTACTTTGGGTCCCTCTATCGCAAAAACCTGGAATTGGAACCGTTCTCAATGCGTTAATCATCGCCTTTATGATTGATTTCTCATTGAACTGGCTGCCTTATCCGCAGTTACTTTCCTGGCAGATTACCCAGGCTGCCGCGGGTGTCTTGCTGGTCGGTATTGCCTCGGGAATTTATCTTACTGCTAATTTAGGCGCGGGTCCGAGAGACGGGTTGATGACGGGATTGCAAGCCGCCACCGGCCTGCCGATAGCCACTATTCGTATCGGTCTCGAAGTCACGGTGGTATCTATTGGCTGGTATCTCGGTGGTATCGTGGGTGTCGGTACCTTGTTATTTGCTTTTGGAGTAGGGCCTTGCGTCGCTGTTGGAATATTGTTCGTGCGGAAGTTTCTCTAACTTGAGTCAGAGAACAAAATATCGTTCCGTTAAAAAATGCAGCGCGGTGGCTTATTACTGTTATATGCGGTTAGGTGCATGACTCGCCGATCATCCCGGGAAAATTAGCCTTTGCAGATTTATTGATGCGATCCTGAACTTGTAACGGAAACAAATTTATCACCCAGGTAAATTGTTAGTGACGGTTCAGGTTGGAGACACGAAAATTTGTTTTGTGAACAATAACTCTTTAAAATCTCTGCAAGCCTGAGATACTTGGCGTTTGCTAATGCATCAAAACGACCTCGTATTAAAGGTGGAGCAAAAACTCAGATGTTTAGCGAGTCACATAAAGCCTGCCTCTCCGGTTTGCTTCTTATATGTGGTGCTTTCACAAGCCCAGACTCTGTAGGAAGTGAGACCGACTTAAGCTACGCCTGTGAAAAAGATGGCGTTACGCGCTACGTCGAGGTGGTAACAGAACCTGGATTTGCCTGTCGCGTCAAGTATACCAAGCCCTCCGCTACAACCTTTCCCTGGAATGCCCGCAATGACGCTGGTTATTGTGAGCCCAGGGCAGTCGGACTGGTTGAAAAATTGGGTGCTGCAGGATGGCAGTGCGAAGCGACCGAGGATGTAAAGCCAACACAGTCGACAGAGGATGAAAAGCCGATACAGTCGACCGAGGATGCAGAACCGATACAGTCGACCGAGGATGCAGAACCGATACAGTCGACCGAGGATGCAGAACCGATACAGTCGACCGAGGATGCAGAACCGATACAGTCGACCGAGGATGCAGAACCGATACTACCTACCGAGGATGCAGAACCGATACAGTCGACCGGGGCCGCAGAGCTAGTACCATCGACCGGGGACGCAGGGTTAACGCTATCGGCCGAGGACCTGAGATCAATCTTGCAGGCGCAAATTGAACGCTACGGTCGTTTTATCGAAAGCTACCAGGTGGTCGGCAAGACTTGCTACTTCTATCCCGCCGAGGCTCAATTTGGCAACCTGTGTGGCGACGCGCGCGAAGAAGCGGTCATCGTTTACACCTGTGAAGTTGACGCTGGTGGTTGGGATCAAAACTTGGCCGTTTTTCTTGAAATCGAGGCGGAGCCGCTGGTCACCGAGGTGGGTCGTAGTGGATTTCGACAGGTGAGTTCCTATCATATTGAAAAGGACCAGCTAATGATGGAAACGGAAAAGATCGACCCCTTCGATAGCTCAAATGATGCGCAGTATCCCGTGAAGAAATCAGCCATACAGTGTCAATATTCCAACGCTTCCGATTGGGAGCTGTTCGAACAACAGTAAAACTATTGTTGCCAACCCGGGCAACTGTCAGCGCCGACGGTCCTGACCCTCGCGCCGGTCGGGCAGGATTGCGGCGCCACGGGCCCGGGCACGACGTGGAATTGTTGAGCGGCGATCCACAACCAGGCGACGTGATGGAGTCTCTGCGGTTGAGGCTGCGTTATTATCCGCTAGCAGGTAGGTTGAAACGCCGGCGCCGGCGAGGGCTTGTTTGAAGGAATCGGCCGTCGCGGCGTCCATGCTCTTGCCCAACATGATGGCTTGCCCGTTGTTTAAATCGGCCTGGATCTCTGCGTCGAACTCGAACAGGCTCTCGAGTGTGCGATGCGCCTCATCCTGGTCGTAGCCAGGTTCTATCTTGCCTTCGAAGATTAGATTGAAACGTGTTGCGCTCATTCGTTTATCTCTAAATTCATTGTTTCTTAATAGCATATTCTGGGATAACCGCTAGTCATTTACCGAGGGATGGATATCACCCCCGTAACACCGAGACTGTCAGAGGTGGCGATAAAGCGATTTGTCCGGGCTTCGGGATTACTTGCAACCTGGTCCGGTTTTTAGCGTTCCGGTTATTTAGGAATTTCCGAAGCTGTCCTTGATTTCGCCCGTAGCCGTAAGCCGTTTCAGGCGTGGGTCCTTGAAACGCACCTTGCTGAGGTCGACGATGACTGGGCCGGGTGCGGCAACTGGCAGAATCGCTGCAGCGATTTGCTGGAAGTCGTTGCGAAAATGAATACTGCTTTTGATGGCGATGATTTTTTGTTGGGAGGGCTCCACGTCCAGGTGCCGAAACATCGACTGGTCCATGGTCTGGATCGCTTTCGAGCCAACCACGATGCGCACGCCACCCACTCCGAGTAATGCGGTCGGGCCGAGATCCATTTCCGCACCGCCGAGCATTTCACCGGTGGCGCGAAAACGACCGTCAGACAGGCCGAGGACACGGCATTCAGCGCTAAACGGCTCGCTACCGGAAAATCCGGATTTACCGCCCAGGCTGATGTTTATCCGGGCGTCTATCCCGGCCGAATGCGCAGACTCCGCTGCCTGAGCATCGTTGATGACACCAGCCGCGGCATCCGTTGCTCCCTGCGACACCAGCGCACGCAGGATTTCGGTGGTGTCGCCGGGTCCACCGCCACCGGGATTATCCTGCGAGTCCGCGAGCATTACCGGCCCGCTTGCGCCTGCCGACAGGCGAATCGCTTCACTGACCGCTTCTTCGGCGCTGTACAGGCGGCCGCGAAACTCGTTTTCGCGAGCCTCGATTTCTGCCAGCAGGCTGTCCGCCGCGGCGTTGACCGTGGTTTCATCGAAGCCGTAGGCGACCAGTGCCGGACCCGCCTCGGGAACGTCTGAAAGCGGGAACCCACAGGCCAGCGAAATTCCCGCGACCTCGCCGTGGATCTGTTCGCACAGATGTGCGTAGATCGATTTGGCCGGATCCACCAGGGTGCAGCCCCACACCGGGGGAATCAGAAAATCGGTGCGCCGGGTGGCAGTGAAGGGAAACCGTGCCAGCTTGTGTTGCAACAGCAGGTCGAGCAGGTCCGCGGCACGCGCACCGGTATCGCTCATATCGACGTGTGGATAGGTGCGATAGGCTTCGAGCACACTCGCTTGCGCCACCATCTGGTCACTGATGTTGGCATGCAAGTCTAGACAGGCCACCACCGACGTGGCTTCCCCAACCGTGTTACGAACCCGGCGCAGCAACTCGCCGTCCCCGTCGGCTACATGGGTGCACACCATGGCGCCGTGAAGATCGAGCAGAACGCCATCGACCGGAGGTGAGGTGCGCAGGCCTTCCAGCATCATCGCTGAAATACGCTCGAATGCCTCCTCGGTGACATGCGCGGAAGGCGTTGCCGAACACCAGATTAATGGGACGATTTCGTGCCCGAGGGCCTCGAGACGCTCGATTGCCCCGGTCAGCGGCAGGTTCATACCATGCACGTTGTCCAGCATTTGCGCCCCACCGCTCAAGGGCGGCCATTCGTCGCGCTGCTCAAATACCGCAAATTCGGCAAGGTAGGGCGCAAACACGTTGGTTTCGTGCTGAACCCCGCCGACTGCAATTCTTGCCATTCGATGACTTCCTTTAATCGGTGATAATGGTCGAACGTATTATATCGAACGACATTCGCTTAACGCTCAACCGAATTCCTCGAAAGCGTCGATTGCGGTGCGGTCGTAGCCCAGGCTCGCGGTCAGCAGCTGCTGCGTATAAGGCATGGTCGAACTGTGCTCGCGTAACTGTTGCACGCTCATGGTCTCGACGACCGCGCCGTTTTGCATTACCGAAAGCGTCTCGCACATGTGCGCCACCACGGCGAGGTTGTGACTCACCAGGACGTAGGTCAGGCCGTGCTCGCGCTTCAGTCGCATCAGCAGGTTGAGCACTTCGGCCTGCACCGATACATCCAGTGCCGAGGTAGGTTCATCCAGCAGGATGATTTCGGGGCTGGTAATCAGCGCACGCGCTACCGAAACTCGCTGGCGTTGCCCGCCAGATATCTGGTGCGGATAGCGAAAACGAAATGAGGCATCGAGCCCGACTTCTTCGAGCGCCTGCACCACGCGTTCCTCGATTCGGTCAAGTTTATGAACCCGGGCTGGTTCGCTTAGAATCGTATCGACGGTGTGGCGCGGATGCAGTGAACCAAACGGGTCCTGGAATACCATTTGTACGCGCCGCCGAAACGACTGCGAGCGATGCCGCAGCAGGGTTTCGTCAGCGACGGTCATTTCGCCGCTGACCCGGGCCACTCGCTCGAGTATACCGGCCAGCGCCCGCAGCACGGTGGTCTTGCCCGAGCCGGATTCTCCCACCAGGCCGAAAGATTGCCCTTTTTCCACCCTCAACGAAACATCACGTACCGCGTGAAAAACATTTTTGCCATGGCCGAAGACCACGTCCAGACCCTGGATATCGATCACCGCGTCGCTCCGAGCGTTGTCAACCAGGACGGGTCGCGTTTCAAAACAGGTAGTTCATCCTGTCCGCCATCCAGGCGCGGCAGGCAATTGACTAACCCCTTGGTGTAGGGGTGTTGAGCCTGGTCGAGTTCGGCCGCGTTGCATTCTTCGACGACCCGCCCGTCGTACATGATCAGGATTCGGTCGCAGAAAGACGCAATCAGGTTTAGATCGTGGCTGATGAAAATAAGACCCATGCCGCGTTCATTGATCATATCGTCGAGTACCGCCAGTACCTGCAACTGCACGGTGACATCAAGCGCCGAAGTGGGTTCATCGGCAATGATGATGTCGGGTTCGGGAATCATCATCATTGCTATCATGATGCGCTGACCCATGCCCCCGGAGACCTCGTGTGGGTAGGTCCTGTAGACCCGCTCCGGTTCGCGAATCTTTACCGCACGCAGCATCTCGTAGGTGCGCTCACGCGCCACGCGCTTCGAGGTGCGGTTATGAACCAGCAGGGCCTCTTCAATCTGGTAGCCAACCGTCATAACCGGGTTCAGCGAATACTTCGGGTCCTGCATAATCATTGAGATGCCGCTACCGCGGATCTGGCGCATGGTGCGCTCGCTCGCGTTCAGCAGGTTAGTGCCCTTGAATTCCAGGCGGCTTGCACTAACCGTTCCGCCGCTCGCGGTCAGGCCCAGAATCGCACGCCCGGTTTGCGATTTTCCAGAGCCGGATTCGCCGACGATGCCCAGCTTTTCGCGCCCCAGTTCGAAGCTGACACCGCTGACCGCACGCACCAGCCCGGTGGGAGTGTTATAGGTAACGTGCAGGTCTTCTACGCTAAGCAATTTTGAATCGGTCATTTTCTAATTCCCGCTCTTGGGATCGAACACGTCCCTTAGACCGTCACCGAGCAGGTTGAAACCCAGGCTCACCACGAGAATGGCGATCCCGGGAATGGTTGGCACCCACCACTGGTCGATCAGGTATTGTCGACCTAGCGAAATCATCGCGCCCCATTCCGGTGTCGGTGGCTGCGCCCCGAGGCCGAGAAAACCAAGTCCGGCCGCGGTCAGTATGATGCCGGCCATGTCGAGCGTGAGGCGAACGGTGACCGAGGACATGCACAGCGGGGTGACGTGACGCACCAGAATGCCGGCGGTGCTGATGCCCTGCATCTGCGCGGCGAGGATGAATTCACTGTTGCGTATCGTTAACGCCTCGGCACGGACAATGCGAGCAAACGGCGACCAGGTCGTCAGGGCGATCGCCAGCACCGCGTTTTCGAGGCCGCGCCCCAGCACGGCCACCAGCGCCATCGCCAGGATCAGGCGAGGGAAGGCGAGGAAGATATCGGTCAGGCGCATTAAAACCGTGTCTACCCAACCGCCCATGTAACCGGCGACGGTGCCAATCAGCAGCCCGATCGGGACCACGATGATTGATACCAGCGCAACGATATACAGCGTAATCCGCGAGCCCCAGATAATCCGGTCAAAAATATCGCGTCCAAGCTCATCGGTGCCAAACCAGTGTTCGCTACTGGGTGGCTTTAAGCGGTCAGCAAGATGCAGCTCGAGTCCGTTGGATGCCGTGATCCAGGGCGCCAGCGCGGCAATGACTACCAGTCCCAGGACTATCAAAAACCCAATCATGGCGATTGGGTTACGTTTGAAGTCGAGCCAGCCGATAAAGACCCGCTGGCATCGAGCCTGCAATTTCGATTTCGGGATCTCGGCCAGCAACCAGCCGCGCAGTGGGGCTTCGGTCGACATCAGCGAATCCTTGGATCTACGAGGCGATACAGCAGATCGGATAACATGTTGATGCCGACAAAACAGACGCCAACCACAATGGTGCCGCCCAACACCGCGTTCATATCGTTGTTAAACAGCGAATTGGTAATGTACTGGCCGATGCCAGGCCACGAGAAAACCGTCTCGGTCAGCACCGAGCCTTCCAGCAGCGAAGCATAGGTTAAGCCGATGATGGTGATGAGCTGTACCAGCACGTTGCGAAACGCGTGGCCCCAGATCACTTTGTACTCGGGCATCCCCTTGACCCTTGCGGTCAGGATGTATTCCTGGCTGAGCTGGTCGAGCATGAAGCTGCGCGTCATGCGCGCGATGTACGCTAGCGCGAAGGTGCCGAGAATCGTAGCGGGCAGGACCAGGTGTGAGAGCGCGTTGTAAAAAATATCCCACTCGCCGGACATGGCGGCATCGATCATCAGGACACCGGTCACCGATTCGACGATCCCGTCGTAGTAAACATCGAGCCGGCCGGGGCCGGCAACCCAGCCGAGATTGGCATAGAACACCAGCAGTGCCACCATGCCAAGCCAGAATATCGGTGCTGAATATCCAATCAGGCTGATCACTCGCACGATGTGGTCTGGCCATCGACCCTGGTGCACTGCCGCCAGCACGCCCATCGGAATGCCGACAAATATGCCGAGCAGGGTGGCGACGGTGGCGAGTTCCAGGGTCGCCGGAAAGAATCGTACGATATCGTCCAGAACCGGTTGCGCGGTCATGATCGAAGTGCCGAGATCTCCCTCGACCAGTTGTTCGAGATAACGCAGGTACTGAATATAAACCGGCTTGTCGAGCCCGAGCTGCAGGTAAACCTGGTCGTAAACCTCCTGCGAGGCGCGATCACCGACGATGGCGAGTACCGGGTCGGCCGGCATCATGCGGCCGATCACGAAGGTGATTGCGGTCAGGCCGATGAAGGTCAGGAGCAGGCTGGAAAGAACACCCAGAATACTGGCCAACTTCGACTGGAGGGCCATGCCTGGCCCTGCAGTCGGTTGACCGCCGGCGGTGGATCCCACTACTGCTTGTTTACATTGCGGTAAAACACGAGGTCAAAGTTTGAACCCGAAACAAAACCCTTCAGGCTTTTACGGCGAGCTACCTGCTCGTTCTGCTGAAACATGATCACGAACGGGCCTTTCTTTTGCAGCATGGCCTGCAGTTCGAGGTACTGCTCTCTGCGCTTGTTCAAATCGAGCTCATTGCGTGCCTTGACGGCCAGCATGTTGCTTGATTCGTCTGCCCAGGCGTTGCGCCAGGCGAGCACGCCGGTCAGTTTCGCTTCCAGGCGATTGTCCGGATTGTGCGCAAAGGCATCGGCGTTGGAGTGGGGATCGACATAGTCCGGTGACCAGCGGGCGAGAATAATGTCATGCTCGCGCGCGCGGTATTTCGGCCACAGGGTCTTGCCTTCCAGGGTTACGATATTGGCCTTGATTCCGCCCTGCGCCAGGTTGGCCTGAACCGCCTGGGCAATCTCCGGGAACGGAGAGTTGGTCAGGGTATGAATCGTCAGCTCAAAACCATCGCCGTGGCCGGCTGCCTGCAACAGAGACTTGGCCTTGGCCACGTCCTGCTTGTAGGGAGTTTCTTCAAGAGAGCCCCATAGACCGGCCGGCCAGAAGGCCTGGTGCACGACAAATTGCCCGGCGAGGAACGAGTTAGCCATGCTTTCGTAGTCAACCAGGTTACGTATTGCCTGTACCACCTCGGTTTTGCCGAGGATTGGGTGTCCCGCATTGGCGGCCATGTAGACGATGGTGCCCTTGGGATGACCGTCAATCGAAATGTCGGAATTACCCATCACACCTTTAACCTGGTCCGGGGTCAGGTTGCGCGCCATGTCGATATCGGCTTTCTCCAGCAGCAGCCGCTGCGAAGAAGGTTCCGATACGTGGCGCAGGATAACGCGTTCCATTCCCGGTGCGCCGTGGCGGTAATTTGCG
>CAXMSP010000153.1:0-35114 GCA_964196225.1 uncultured Gammaproteobacteria bacterium
CATTCCCAGCGTTTCATTGATTCAGCCTCAATAATGTTGTGTTAGCAGAACATAGTGATCTGCAACGTAAGACAGGTACTCGATCTCACGCTCGGTGAGCGCTCGCTTCTGTATTACCGGGTTTCCGAGGTAAAGGTATCCGGATTCGAGAACCTTGCCCGGCGGCACCAGGCTGCCCGAGCCGATGATGACCCGGTCTTCGATTATCGCGTTGTCGGTGATGATCGAACCCATGCCGATCAGGCATTGATTGCCGATGCGGCAACCATGCAACAGCGCTTTGTGCCCAATTGTTACCTCATTGCCAATATGCAATTCGGCGCCATCGGGATTGTAGTCACCCCGATGGGTAACATGCAGCACGCTGCCATCCTGGATATTGGTGTTATCACCAATACGAATTTTATTGATGTCTCCGCGGATTACAGTAAGTGGCCAAACTGAGCAGTTTTCCCCGATTACGACGTCCCCGATTACGACCGCGGACTCGTCAATATAGCTATTTTCACCGATACTCGGGGTCGTATTCTTGAAACTGCGAATCATTGTTTCGCCCTGCTGAAAGAAACGCGTATAGTAACGATTTTTTCGCAACACGCATCGGTTTTTGGTGAAAATCAAAGGACTTACAATTCCCGACCTGCCGCCCGAGCTTGGCAACAAGCTAGGCCTGTACGCACAGTTAATACGCTTCGAAAAACCAGTTGGATTTTACTTGTTGCTATGGCCGACGCTGTGGGCACTTGCGGTTGCTGGAGAAGGATCACCTGGTGGCTGGATCCTGTTCGTATTTGTCGTGGGAAGCTTCCTGATGCGCTCGGCGGGTTGCGCGATCAACGATTACGCCGATCGTGATATCGATCTGCATGTCGCGCGCACTCGGGAGCGCCCGTTAACCAGTGGAAAGATTGCACCGCGAGAGGCGCTCGCGGTGTTCGCTGTACTGGCCCTGATCGCCTTTCTGCTGGTGTTAAGTCTGAATCGTTTTACCATAATGCTTTCCTTTGGGGGGATATTGCTTGCCGCGAGCTATCCTTTTATGAAGCGTTATCATTATCTGCCCCAGGTTCATCTGGGTGCCGCTTTTGGCTGGGCCATTCCCATGACGTTCGCTGCGCTGACCGGTGAGGTACCGAAGGAGGCCTGGCTGTTATACGTGGCGAGTCTGGTGTGGACCGTCGCCTACGATTCGATGTACAGCATGGTTGACCGGGAGGATGACCTGAAACTCGGGGTAAAATCGACGGCCATCCTGTTTGGCGATTATGACCGTGTCATGATCGCCGTATTTCAGCTCTTGTTTTTACTCGCCCTGGTACTGGTTGGTGTCGATCTGGAATTTACCGGTATCTACTACCTGGGATTGGGAGTCGCGACACTGTTAATGGCTTACGAACAATTCCTGATTGCCGATCGAGTACCGGCGCATTATTTTAGTGCCTTTCTGCACAACCACTGGGTCGGAGCCACGGTCTTTGCCGGCATTATGGGTCACTACTACTCACTTTAAGTCGTTCGGCCCTATTTAATTGATGTCGTCGATGAGCTGCGAGAGTTCCGTGGCCAGGGATTCAACCATTTCGATTTCCTGTTCGCTAAACGGCTCTTCACGCTGACCCATGCTGCTGAAATCGACGCAGCCCCAGGGTTTGCCGTTTATCACTATGGGTGCGCCGATATAAGACTCGAGCGGCAGTGAACGATACAGGGGATGGTGCAACGTCGTTGGGGAACTGGCGATACTGACTTCAGCGATCGTTTTCTGCTTTTCAAAAACTTCTCGACTGTAGGTTTCGCCGAGGGCGTATTTTTCGCCGGGCACGTAAGCGCCCGAGTTTGACTGTACTGCGTATATTTCGTAGTTGTTGTTTTCGATTTGTGCCAGTACTCCCAGGCCCATCGAAAATTTGCGGATTCCTTTTGATAACAAGCTGTTGATGCGATCCTTGAATTCAGTAATTGACATTAAGTTGGCAATTTCTACAGATTAGACAATAAATAGTAGTAGCCAGGCCTGTTAACACTAATTGTAAAATACTATTTCAAGAATTGACCTGAAAGCCTGTATGTGAGGCCAGACGGTACTTTAAAACGACAGTTCTTGACTAAAACCCAATCAGAACCGGATTGTTGATTGATAAATGTAATCAAACCCGGGTCTGATTGCGTGGTAGTACCCGTAAATAGATAATCAAACGGGCTGAAGTATGAATTATGTTTCGACGGGCAAACCAAACTGTTGCTTCAACCAGTTGCGAAAACGGATCACATTGGCGTCGTTTTCCAGATTGTCGCGGCAGATACAGTAATAACCCAAATCGGTTTTAAGTGACTGTTCAATTGGACGTACCAGCTGGTTATTTGCAATCAGATCGTCAACGAGATATCGCCAACCCAGTGCCACGCCATGCCCGGCGCAGGCGGCGTCGATGACCAGCGGATAACTGTTTAGCTGCAGGTTACGGTTTCCCAGTGGCTGGTCGATGTTATTACCTCCCAGCCACAGGCGCCAGTTCATCCAGTTCCAGTGACTGTCAGCGAGGTCGATCAGCGGCGCTTGCAGCAACCAGGAAACCCAATCCAGTTGTGCGAGTTCGTGGTCGAATTCGGGACTGCATACCGGAAATACTTCTTCGTCGCACAGCTGTAAGGTCTGAAAGCCAGGCCACAGACCATCGCCATGTAAAACGGCTACCTGTACTTCACTACCCAGGCTTTCGTTATAGTCATCCGAGGCGATGATGCGCAACGTAACCGCCGGCATCAACTGTCGCAATTGGGAAAGTCTTGGGCTTAGCCATTGGCTGGCGAATGACTGGTCACAGCCGATCACCAGTTGCTGGGCAAATTCGACATTCTGTATGTCCATCGTGGCGCCGGCGAGTTGTTTCAGTATCGCCGCCACGGTGTGCTGGTACTCGCGTCCCTCGTTGGTTAACTGCACCGCGCGATGCGAACGCGTGAATAGCTTTACCTGTAAACTTTCCTCGAGACTACGAATCTGCTGACTGATGGCGGCCTGCGATAAATGCAATTCTTCGCCTGCCCTGGTAAAGCTGAGCAGACGTGCGGCTGCTTCGAAAGCAATCAACGGATCAAGTGGTGGCAGGCGATTTTTCAGCACGAATCAATAAGAATTTATAATCTATTTTGATAAATATATCGCGTTTGAATCGAAGTATCCATTAGTTTAGGTTATATGAATCAATGTAAGTAATACTGGTGGAGTCAATTTAAGAGTGTTGTAGCGTTGCGAAAGCGAGCCGACGATTCGCCTTTCGACCCCAATCCCGAGCAATCTTTTACCATTCCAGCGCGCAACATCCCTGTTGCGCAGCGTCCCCCAAAGACGTACCGATGCCAACGCCCAAATAGTTCGAAAGTTGAGCCCTCTTGGTAGATAGTTTGAAGCTGATGCTGGCTAGGGGTTGGCGAGTTTTTTTATGGCGTTGCAGATGCGGGTGAAGGCGGCACCGGCGGTGTCGCTGACGTGCCGGGCGCGCAGGTAATCGTGCACCAACCCCGGCTCTTTGATCCACTCCGCCGATACGCCCGCGGTTTGCAGCTTTTCAACGTAAAGCCTGGCGTCGTCGCGCAACGGGTCGACATCGGCGGAAAATGCAATGGTGGGTGGATTCATGCCGAAATCTTCGGCGACCAGCGGATAAAATTCGGGGTCGTTCAGCGGTAATTCGTCGCTGGTGCATCTTGCCCCACGATAAAACAGGATGTCACGAGTACTCAACAGTGGCGCATCGGCGTTGTCCCGGTACGAATCGAGATCGAAACAATCGCCACCAAGACTGGGATAAATCAGAACCTGCCCCGCAGGCCTTCGCCTGCTGGTTTTCAAGCGGTAACACAGCGCGGTCGCCAGGGTGCCACCGGCAGAGGCTCCGACCAGGATCGTATTATCGTGTGCCAGGGATTGAAAAGCATCTTCGACATCGTCCAGGTGTGTCGGATGATCGTGTTCAGGTGATAAGCGATAGTCGACCGAAACCAGGCTACAGCCGGTATTTGCACAGAGCTCTGCACAAATATCGTCGTGCGAGTCGAGGCTTCCGAGGATAAACCCGCCACCGTGGATGAACATGATCAGGGCGTCGTCACTGCCTTGCCCGCTGTGGTAATGTCGCAGCGGAATCTTACCGTGCCGGCCATCAACCTCGCTGTCCCGGGTTTGCAAACCCGGCGGATGCGGGTAACGGAAATGCCGCACTATGGCTTCGTAATCGATACGTTGCTGATCAATTGTGGTGGCAGTAGAGAGATCCGAAACCTCGATATGGCTGTCGATAAACGCGATAACGTCGGGATCCAGACTAAACTCCTTCATTACGCTATCTTAACAAGCCGATTTGTGAATGAAAGCGGCCGTTTGCATTGAATGATAAGCGGCGTAACATTGTCAAATACTATGGATATCAAGCGCTTCATTCCAGACCACGCAATAACGACAGTACCGGTGCTTGCGTTATTGTTTGCACTGCATTACTTCCTGTCGCCGGATGATTCAGCCGATACCGGGATCGAAGCGACCACCGGCGCCCACGATTATTATCGTAACTTGCAATACGCAGACGAAGCCGACGAGTTTGATATCGATGCCGAGCTCGAGCGACTCGGGCTTGATGATGCCGAGCGTGATCGGCGAATTCGCGATTTATTGCATCAGGGTAAATTCAAGCAGGCGCGCACCCAGCTACTTGAAGTTGCCGCAACATCGATGCTGGAGGATGATCAAACGCGGCTCGGCGATACCTTGTTATTGCTCGGTGAAGTCGCGATCAACCAGAAGGAGTTGGGGGCCGCCGAGATATACCTCCAGGAAGCACTTTACCTGACTATGTCGCGCGACAATATCATGGGTGCCGCACGCTGTTATCAGTTACTCGGACAATTGAATATCCACGCGCGTGAACTGGCACGACGCGCATCCAATACCCACGACGAGCTTTGGCAGGCGCGCAATTCGATAGCGCGCGGTTTCTACCAGGGTGTCAACGAAAACCTGCAAGCGGTAATTCGCGATAACCTGGAAATTAGGCGCTACGGTGCCGCTGCGGATGCATGGGAGGCGCTCGCTTCGTTACACGACCAGGTTCACGATGGCTACCAGGCGCAACTAGCACGTATTGAGGCGGCCAGACTGTTTGCTTCCACCGGGCAAATGAACCATGTACGCCGCCTGATCGATGGCCTGGATCGCAGCCTGATTAGCGATACTGGTATAGGCGAAATCGAGCACGAAATCGAAGACCTGTCCAAGCAGCATCAACAGGATTTGATTAAAACCTCGCAGGCGCATGACTATCAAATACTCTATCATCATTACCTGCGTAATGGTCAGGTTGAGCGTGCCTGGAAATTTCGAATTAAATCCAGCGAGGCGCTTGCCGATACCAGCGAGCGCTCGATGTTTCAGCGTCAGGCCGATGTTATGGCGGTGCTTTATAATTCCAATTTCGCGATGGACAGGGCCAAGCAGTACCTCGACCGGGCCAGGAACATTTACGACGACAAGGGTGTTTCGGAACAGCTTGAACAAACCCGGGAAATGGAATCGCTCATCTATTAAACAGAACTTCACCGTATGACCAATAATAAAGAAATTGAAATCGACGCCCGCGATTTACGCCGCGCATTTGGGCATTTCGCCACCGGGGTTACCATTGTGACTACGCTTGACGAGTCAGGTGCACCCTGTGGTTTCACCGCAAATTCATTTACCTCGGTTTCTATCGATCCGCCGCTCCTGTTGGTGAATATTGCAAAGTCAGCATTCGGAC
Organism: uncultured Gammaproteobacteria bacterium; assembly: GCA_964196225.1. Lineage (GTDB taxonomy): Bacteria > Pseudomonadota > Gammaproteobacteria. The sequence continues at coordinate 5,793 of CAXMSP010000153.1, forward strand.
GTGATGCGTTTACCGGTTCACGCGGATTTGCGGTCAATATTCTTGCTGCCAACCAGCGTGGCCTGTCGAATCGTTTTGCCAGGGCCGGCACCGATAAATTCGCCAACCAGGACTGGCACTCTGCAATAACCGGTTCGCCGATAATAGACGCTGTGGTGGCATGGTTTGATTGCGAGCATTTCGAACAGGTCGACGCTGGCGACCACATCATCCTGATCGGCAGGGTGTTGAAATATGATTACAACACCCATGCACCACTCGGATTTTGTCGTGGTGCCTATGTCTCGTTCGGAATGACGCCGAGCATGCTGCAGCTGGTTTCATCTCCGGGCAGCCTGCGGGTGGCCGCAATCATTGAGTCTGAAGGCAAGATATTACTGGAGCGAAATCCTGAAAACGGCCAATTACTCCTGCCCGCCAGCAATTTTGTTGGTAATGCGGATACTCGTGACAGCTTGCTCGGCAAGCTCGCATCTGCCGGCATCGAGGTTGATTTACCTTTTATATACGCGGCCTATCATGAAAATTCACAGCGATTTGTTTATTACCTTGGTGAATTGTTATCGATAAACGATGCAGTTGAAACCAGGACCATGCGCTTTTACGAGTTTGATAACATCACCTGGGAAGAAATAAACGATAGCGCAATTATCGCGATGCTGGAACGATTCATCCGCGAAAAAAGACTCGGAAACTACAGTGTTTACATCGGTGATCAAGAGCAGGGGGAAGTTCACCCTACTTAACTGCATTTTATTCGGTAAACAAGCCGTGATCTTCCGAAAACTAATTTATAATCAACAATATCCTGTCTTTTGACAGTGTCGCGTTAAGGCAATGTGAAGTCGCTGCAGCGTTTGACCCCCTGCCTGTTAAATCCTATTCTGCTTCTTCATGGCCGCCTTTCCGGGCGGTTTCTGATTGCGTGAGGATTTTTTTAAATGACCGACTACGATGACGACGACGACTACGAAGACGATCTGGATTTAAGCACCCTGCCCGACGATGAACTGGTCGAGCAAATGCACGACGATTTGTACAACGGTCTCAAGGAAGAAGTCGCCGAGGGAACCCAAATTCTGCTCGACCGCGAATGGGACGCCAACAAGATCCTGAATGAAGCCCTGGTCGCCGGCATGACGATCGTCGGTATCGATTTCCGTGACGGTATTTTGTTTGTGCCGGAAGTTTTGATGTCTGCCAACGCGATGAAAGCCGGTATGGCGCTCCTCAAACCATTGCTGTCGATGTCAGACATACCTACCGCCGGTAAAATGGTCATCGGTACGGTCAAGGGTGACATTCATGATATTGGTAAGAACCTGGTATGCATGATGATGGAAGGTGCGGGCTTCGAGGTCGTCGATTTAGGAATCAATACTCCGGTTGAAGATTTCCTGGCTGCCCTCGAAGAGCATAAGCCAGAAATTCTGGGCATGTCCGCACTGTTGACCACCACCATGCCTTACATGAAAGTCGTCATCGATACCATGAAGGAACAGGGTATCCGCGACGATTACATCATCCTCGTCGGTGGTGCGCCATTGAACCAGGAATTTGGCGAAGCCATCGGTGCCAATGCCTACTGTCGTGATGCCGCGGTAGCTGCCGATACGGCCAAGCAGCTCGTAGCCGAAATGCGTGCGGGCTAAGTGCCTCGGCCTGGTTGTCGGAGTGTTAGCGCAGGATGAACAAATCAGCCCCAATTCTGGTAATCACATGTGCCGCGATTGCACGCGAAGTCAATGAACTAAAAAAGCTTGGCCAATGGTCGCAAATGGACATCCAGGCCATCACCGTGGACCTGCATGCACGGCCTGAAAAAATCCCGGCCGCGGTGGCGGCCAAAATCGATAAGGCCGCTGATAAATACGACCATATATTTGTTGCCTACGGCGATTGTGGCACCAGCGGCGAACTCGACCGCGTGCTCGAAGAGCGCGGGATAAAACGCCTGCCGGGCGCACATTGCTATGACTTTCTCGCCGGACGAGAAAGTTATGAACAAATGCAGGAAGCCGAACCTGGTACCTTTTACCTGACGGATTTCCTGACCCAGCATTTTCAACGGCTGGTAATTGAAATACTCGGAATTGATCGACATCCCGAATTGCTGGAAATGTATTTCGGTAATTACACGCGACTGGTTTATCTCGCGCAAACCGATTCTGATGAGTTAACCGAGCAGGCACGTGCGGCAGCCGATCAGCTGGGATTACGTTTTGAGCGCATATTCACCGGCATGGGTGAAATGGTACCGGAGTTGGACGCGGCGATGCAGGAGGCAATGTGGGGCAAATAAAAATTGTCTACTGGCGCGACATCCCGGGACAGGTAGTGATCCGTGAGAGTAAACGCAGCACGCGTTTGCGGCTGCCATTGCGTTTCATGAAAGCGATCGAGCGAGCAGGATACCGTCTCAAGAAAAAGCAACAGGATGCGTTGTTCGAACCCTGGCATGACGTCGCTCAACCTTTTAACGGCGATATCAAGGAGCAGGCAAAGCAACTTGTGCAGCAGCTGGAAGAACAGTACACGGAAGAGGTACTGGAAACTTTAATTCGAGCCAGCGGTGTTGACGAAACCCGCAGCTTAAATACCTGATTGGAGTGATTCGTGTATAAAATTCGTCAGTGGTCGGTTAAGCATTCGAGCAAGCTCGAATCCGTTTACCGTAACTTCGAGCCGATATTGATCAAGCTGCATCCGTTGTTTAAGACGCTTGGCTACGGTCGGCTTGAAAAGCCGGTTCGGGTCTTCGAGAAAGCGGTGAAAGGCTTGATGTTCGATTGCCAGATGTGTGGCAAATGCGCGCTTAGTGCTACCGGCATGTCCTGTCCGATGAATTGTCCGAAATCGATTCGCAATGGCCCATGCGGTGGGGTGCGACTCAATGGCCATTGTGAAATCAAACCCGAAATGCGCTGTGTCTGGGTAGATGCCTGGGAGGGCAGTCAGCAAATGCGTGATTCACAGGCAATCCAGCAAGTGCAAATCCCGGTTAACAACTTGCTCAAGGGCAGCTCATCCTGGTTACGCGTGGTACGCGACGAGCATACGGCGCGGGAAAGCGAGACCGTCCAATGACCACGACTTACGACCAACACCCCGGCAAGCCGTTGCTACAAAAAGAGGGACACGTATCGACCGGTCGGCTTGAGCGGGTCTTACGTGAGGGCAAGTTTGCGGTTACCGCTGAACTGGCACCACCCGATTCGGCCCTGGCCGAAGATGTCTATGAGCGTGCACGTTTGTTCGACGGTTACGTCGATGGCATGAATGCAACCGACGGTTCGGGTGCACATTGCCACATGTCGAGCGTTGCGATGTGTGCGCTGCTGACGAATGTCGGCTACTCACCGGTGCTACAGATCTCCTGCCGTGACAAGAATCGTATCGCGATCCAGGGTGATGTGCTCGGCGCTGCAGCTCTGGGCGTCTCCAATGTGCTTTGTTTGAGTGGCGATGGTGTTCAGGTCGGCGATCACCCGGAGGCCAAACCGGTGTTCGACCTCGACAGCATGTCGCTGCTGGAAACCATACGTATCATGCGTGATGAATCACGCTACTTGAGTGGCAGGCCGATTACGACGCCACCACAAATGTTTCTCGGCGCGGCAGAGAATCCCAGCGCGCCACCGTTTGATTATCGACCGCATCGGCTGGCCAAGAAAATTGCCGCAGGTGCCCAGTTTATCCAGACGCAGTACGTCTTCGATATCGAACATTTGCGCGCATTCATGGCAAAGTCGCGTGATCTCGGGTTGCTCGAGCAGTGTTTCATTATCCCGGGTGTGGGGCCGCTGGCCTCGGCGCGTACCGCACTGTGGATCCGCAACAATGTGCCGGGTGTCCATATCCCGGATGCGATCATCGAACGCCTCGAAGGCGCACAGGAGCCGAAAAAGGAAGGCCGCAAAATCTGTGTCGAATTGATCCAGCAGATCAAGGAAATCGAAGGCGTCAGTGGGGTGCACGTTATGGCCTATCGCCAGGAAGAAGCGGTCGGTGAAATGATTCAACAATCGGGTGTACTGGATGGACGAGTTCCGTGGTATCCGGGTTGTGAGGTTCAGTCCAATTCCGCTTAAGCTAAAAGTGTGAATCGGTATAAGTGTTTAAAGCTTGATTTTTTGAGGAAATAACTATGACCGAAACGGTTGTCAGCTCAGCTACAAAGGAACTAGTCATCGGTTTCGACCGCCCGTTCGTACTCATCGGCGAGCGCATCAATCCAACCGGCCGCAAAATCATGGCCGAGGAAATGAAGAATGGCGATTATAGCCGCGTGCAAAGCGATGCTCTCGCGCAAGTCGAGGCTGGTGCGCATATGCTGGACGTCAACGCCGGTATTCCGCTGGCGGACGAACCGCGAATTCTGGCAGAGGCTATACAATTGGTGCAAAGTCTCACCGATGTACCCTTGAGTATCGACTCTTCAATCATCGAGGCACTCGAATCCGGGCTTGGCGTCTACCAGGGTAAGGCGCTGGTCAATTCAGTCACAGGTGAGGACGAGAGCCTGGACCGGGTTTTACCGCTGATCAAGAAGTATGGTGCCGCGGTGGTCGCGATTTCAAATGACGAAACCGGTATCTCGGAAGATATCGACGTGCGCTACAACGTCGCCAGGAAAATCGTCGAACGTGCGGCCGACTATGGTATCCCGGCCTGCGACGTTGTTGTCGATCCGCTGGTCATGCCGATAGGCGCGATCAATTCTGCCGGACGCGAAGTGCTTAGATTAATCCACCGCTTGCGTACCGAGCTCAAGGTTAATACCACCTGCGGTGCGTCCAACGTCAGCTTTGGATTACCTAATCGCAATGGTTTCAACGGGGCGTTTATCAGTATGGCGATCCAGGCCGGGATGACGTCGGCGATCACCAATCCGCTGCACGCCGAGGTGGTTGCGGCGAGCCTGGGCGCCGACGTCATGCTCGGTAAAGACCCGGATTGTGGGCGCTGGATTAAACAATTTCGTGAGCCGGCACCAGAGGGTAGCGTGGTCCGCGGTACCGGGCGCCGTGCTGGACGCCGTCGTCGTTCAGTCGCTTAGGTCTGAACACAGGTCAAGCCAGGATGGAAGAAGAAGCCAGTATACTGTTCATGCCGTCGGGTTTACGCGGGCAAGTTCCGATCGGGACGACCGTGCTGCAGGCGGCCCAGCGACTGGGCGTTGACCTGGAATCGATCTGCGGCGGGCAGGGGAAATGTCGCAAGTGCCAGGTGTTGCCGCAAGAAGGTGAATTTTCGAAACATGGCATTGTTTCCCGTGCCGATCATCTTACCGAACTCACTGAAACCGAGCTTCATCATCAATCCAGAAAGCGCCTCAAGGGTGGCCGGCGACTGGGTTGTAATGCCCGTATTCTCGGTGACCTGGTGGTTGATGTTCCCGAAGAAAGCCAGCAACACAAGCAGCATATCGCCAAGGCAGTCACTGCCTACGATATACAGGTTCTGCCCGCTTTGCGCCTTTACACGGTGACCCTGCCCGAGCCTGACATGCATTCGCCGATTTCCGACAAGCGCCGCCTGCAGCAGGCACTGGCGAGTGAATACGAATTACCGATCCTGGACTGCGAAATGTCGCAGCTGCGACTGCTGCAGCCCGCGCTCGCCAAGGCCGGCCGTCGGATAACTGTGGCGGTGTACCAGTTTCAGCAGATTATCGGCGTCTGGCCTGGCGAAAAGAAAGACGTTTACGGGCTCGCGGTCGATCTTGGTTCAACCACGATCGCGGCCCAACTCTGCAATCTGGACACCGGCGAAGTTGTCGCGACTGCTGACACGATGAATCCGCAAATTCGCTTCGGCGAGGATTTAATGAGCCGCGTTTCTTACGTGATGATGAATGAAGGCGGCGACACGGCGATGACACAGGTAGTTCGCGAAGCCTTCAACCAGCTCGCCAAACGTGCCGCCAAGTCAGCTGGGATCCAGGTCGAAGATATTCTCGACATGACCGTGGTTGCCAATCCGATCATGCACCACCTGTTTTTGGGTATCGATCCGACACCGCTGGGCACGGCACCATTTACGCTCACTACCGATCAAACCCAGGTATTGCGGGCCGCTGAAATCGACATCCAGCTGCACCCGGAAGCGCGCGTCTGCACCTTGCCCTGTATCGCCGGTCATATCGGTGCCGATACCGCCGGGGTTATCCTGTCGGAGCGACCGGATCTGTCGGAGGAATACGTGCTGTTGGTCGATGTCGGTACCAATGCCGAAATCGTGCTGGGTAATCGCAATAGACTGTTGGCGGCATCGAGCCCGACCGGTCCCGCTTTCGAAGGTGCGCAGATAACCTCGGGCCAGCGCGCCGCCCCCGGCGCGATCGAGCGCGTCCGTATCGATCCTGAGACACTGGAACCAAATTTTCGAGTCATTGGATGCGAAGCCTGGTCCCAGGATCCTGATTTCGTCGACAAGAGTGCGCGTATCGGAGTTAGCGGAATTTGTGGATCCGGGATTATCGAAGTGGTCGCGGAAATGTTTCTCGCTGGCCTCATCGATCAGGATGGCGTGATTGGGCCGGTTGCAGGCAAAAACAGCGACCGCGTTGTCAAGGATAGTCGCACCTATTCTTATGTGTTGCAGGAAGGGGAGCGTCCGATCCGTATCACGCAAAACGATGTGCGTGCAATCCAGCTGGCCAAGGCCGCGTTGCATGCCGGCACCCGTCTGCTAATCGATCGAATGGGTATAGAAAAGGTCGACCGGATCGGTTTAGCCGGTGCATTCGGTAGCCACATAGACGTTAAGTACGCGATGGTATTGGGATTGATTCCGGATTGTAATCTCGACAATGTCGGTTCGGTCGGCAACGCTGCCGGTACCGGCGCTCGCATCGCGCTACTCAATTTTCCTTCCCGGCTCGAAATCGGTGAAATCCTGCCCAAGGTGGAGAAAATTGAAACTGCGCTCGAGCCCAAGTTCCAGGAATATTTTATCGAGGCGATGGCGCTGCCGCATAAAACCGACAGCTATCCGGAACTTTCCAGGGTGGTGACGTTACCCGCGCCAAAAGCCAAGGTCGAAGGGAGTCCCGGTGATGAGCGCAAGCGTCGCTCGCGCCGGCGTCGAGATCGCGCCTAACCCGCGAGATCGGTTGCCTCTTCGGCAGATTTCAACTGTAGCTTGCGGCGCTCGTCGCGTGGCGGTATCCCGAACAGGTCGCGGTAACACTTACTAAAATGCGGCGCAGAAATGAATCCACAGGCGAGTGCGATGTCGACGATGGACTTGCTGGTCTGCAGTAGCAATAGACGCGCGCGATTGAGACGCAGATTCAGGTAGTAACGGGTCGGCACACAGTTCAAATGTTTTTGAAACAGGCGTTCCAGCTGGCGTCTTGAGATGCCAACGTAATTTGAGAGCTCATCAAGACTTATCGGCTCTTCAATATTGGCTTCCATCAAAGTGACAGCTTCAGTGAGCTTGGGTTGATTCGAGCCGAGCGCCAGGTGTAAGGGTATCCGCTGGCGGTCATCTGAACTGCGGATCCGTTCGCACATGAATTGTTCGGATATATGCGTGACCAGTTTATTACCGTGACGGTCGTGGATCAGCTTCAGCATCATATCCATCGCGGCCTGCCCACCCGCACAGGTGATTCGATCGCGATCAATCAGGAACAGGTCATCGCCGACATTAACCTCGGGAAATTCTTCGCGCAGGCTGGCTATGTTTTCCCAGTGGATTGTGCACTTGTAGCCGTCGAGTAAACCGGCCCGTGCCAGCAGGTAGCTACCGGTACAAAGAGCGCCGAGGTTGATGTTATTACGCTTGGCGATACGGCGCAGCGCGAACTGCAGTTGCTTGGACCAGGTATCGACAATGTCGGCGCCGCCACAAACGAACAGAATCGACATGTCGGTTGCATTCTCGAGGCTGCCGTCGGGGGTTATATCCAGTCCGTTGCTGGCCTTTTCCGGCAGGCCATCGATGGTATAAACGCTCCAACGATAGAGCTCCTTGCCGGAATCGCGATTGGCCATACGCAGCGGCTCGATGGCTGATGAGAATGCAATCATCGAGTAATTGGGGACTTGTAAAAAACCGAAGTGCTCGGGTTTTGGTGCGGTTTTTTCGTCAGTCATAGGGTTGATTGTAGCGAAGCGCGGCTCGAATTTGATCACAAATTGACCAATCGCCAAAATACTAGTCCCTAAACCACCCCATTGCACGACATTTTTAATACCCCGATCACCGCCTTCGACGTACATTCCATCCCTATCGGAGGCAAACGAAGCACACCCTTACGACTGACTGGGTGGCCTTCGGCTACCTGAAAAAGCATCTGTTTTTAAGGGCAAGGCGAGACTCGACGTCCATGTCTCGACTCGCCACAGGCTGCATCCATGCGGCCTGACCCTTAAAAACAGATGCTTTTTCAGCACCCAGTCTTTACGTCGCAAGGGTGTGCTTCGGTTGCCTCTCTATCGATTAGCCCTCTCGGGATATCGATTGCAAAAGTGTAGCGAGGCAGGACGCCGAGCTTCAAGCGATTCCATGGATGGACCAACCGGCGCTTGCGCCGGTTGGGAGCGGCTTTTGCGAGCGATATCTCGAGAGGGCGATTGGATCAATTACGCGGCCTGATTCATAGGGTCAGGCCCGGGAAAGCAGGGGTCTTTTATTGTTGGCGAGTTGGGAGGTCCCCGCTTGCGCGGGGATGAGGATTCATACCATTGAGTCGGGCATTGAGTCTTTACGCTGCTTGATGAAAGCCAGCAGGGCTTCATCAATCGCTGGGTCGATCGCGGGAGTTTCGTATTCATTGAGCAGTTTCTTGAAGCGCGCGTTGCAGCGCTGTGCATGATCGAGGCTACCTTCGGATTCCCATTGCTCGAAACTGTTATTGTCGGTAATCGGTGAGCGGTAGAACGCGGTCTTGAAATTATTTTGTGTATGATTGCATCCCAGGAAATGTACCCCGGGTCCGACTTCGCGAATAGCATCCATGGCCTGGCCGTTTTCAGAAAGATCGACGCCACCCATCAGGATCTCCATCATTGCTGCCTGGTCTGCGTCCATGATGAATTTCTCATAACCCATCGCAAGTCCGCCCTCCATCCAGCCGGCGGTGTGCAAGACGAAGTTGACCCCGGCCATGACCGCTGGATAGAGTGTCGCGAGAGACTCGTAAGCCGCCTGCGCATCGGGTAGTTTGGAGCCGCAAAGTCCACCACCGGAGCGGAAAGGAACTCCGAGCCTGCGCGCCAATGCCGCCATCACGTAAAGTACCAGTGCGGGTTCGGGGGTGCCGAAGGTCGGGGCGCCCGATTGCATCGACATTGAACTGGCGAAACTACCGAAAATGACCGGTGCGCCAGGATTGACCAGCTGCACAAAAGTTATACCTGCGAGTGCTTCGGCGAGCGATTGGGCCGCGGTGCCAGCGACGGTTACCGGTGACATTGCACCGGCCAGAATAAACGGTGTAACGATGGTCGCCTGGTTGTTTTCGGCGTAAACCTTGGCAGCACCCAGCATGGTATCGTCGAAGGTCATCGGCGAGTTGGCGTTGATCAAACTGGTTGCATAGGTACGTGGGCGACCGCTGTCCGGGTCGATGTAATTTTCACCGGCGATGATCTTGATCATCTCGACCGTATCTTGCGCACGTTCGGGGGCGGTCACCGAGCCCATGAAAGCCTTATCGGAATACTTGATGTGCGAGTAAACCATATCGAGGTGGCGTTTATTGACCGCCACATCGACAGGTTCGCAAATGGTGCCGCCCGAATGATGCAGGCTTGGCGACAGGTAAGCCAGTTTGACGAAATTTTGAAAATCCTCGATAGTCGCGTAACGGCGACCCTTGTCGAGGTCAAATACAAACGGGCTGCCATAGGCGGGAACGAAAACAGTGTTTTTTCCGCCAATCTGTACATTGCGGGCCGGGTTGCGCGCATGCTGCGTGTATTCAGCAGGCGCCGAAGCCTGGATGATGGAGCGGCACAAGCCACGGGGAAAGCGGGCCCTAACGCCATCGATCTCGGCACCGCCCTGTTTCAGTATTTCAAGTGCCTCAGGCATATCCCGAAATTCGATACCGACTTCTTCGAGAATGGTATCTGCATTGTTTTCGATGATCTGCAGCCCTTCTTCGTCGAGCACTTCGAAACAGGGAATCTTGCGCTTTACGTAAGGCGAGCTGGCGCTCACAGTTGGCATGCCGGCGCGTCGTGTGTCACGCCCACCGCGCCGATTCCTGGTTGCCCGTCTTGCTTCGCTCATTAGTTGACTCCCGATGATCCTGTCTAAAGAATGGCGGATCAAACAATCAAGTATGGTTTTAGGTGATTTTGCGGGCTAACCTAAGCGCGACCCTGAACTATTTGCCAGCGTCATATCGGTTTTAGTGGTTACAGTGTTTGCGGTTGTGGATACAGGTAATTTCGCTAGAATGAGGTTCGAGCCTAGAGAACTCCTCAATGGATGCTGCAGATATAAGCGATGACACCGAAATTATCGGTATCCTGCTAATCGAAGGATATCCGATCATTCCTTTCAGTTGCGTGGTCGATTCGCTGCGCGCGGCGAATCGCTTATCTGGCAAGAAACTCTACCAATGGGAATGCTTCGCGCCCGATAATGAGCCGGTAGCGGCATCCTGTGGTATTACTGTACCGACCAGGGCGCTGTCCGACGCGAAAAATCTGAAAACCCTGATTATTGTCGCACCCAATACCGCGCAAAATTTTGACGACGCCAATACGATTAGACTGTTGAAGGCTATGGATCGGCAGAAAGTGAATCTGGGTTCGGCCAGTTCGGGTAGCTTTATCCTGGCACGGGCAGGACTGCTGGATGAATGCCGCGCTACCATTCACTGGGAGAATATTCCGGTATTCAAGGAGTTATACCCTCAACTAGAAATCACCTTTACGCTTTACGAAATTGCGGAGCGACGTTTCACCTGTTCCGGGGGTATCGCGGCCCTCGATATGATGCTCAAGTTGATCGAAAATCAGTATGGCCGACAACTCGCCCAACAAATATCGCAGCAGTTTCAGCATGACCGCATCCGCACCGAAATTGATTCTCAGCAAATGGCGGATCGCATGGATCTGGCGATGAATGCTCCAAAGCTGATCGACGTTATCAACCTGATGGAAAACAATATCGAAGTGCCGCTGTCGTTACCCTCGATTGCGGCAAAATGTAAGCTGTCGTTACGCCAGATCGAGCGCCTGTTTCATAAGTACCGCGATGTCACACCGAGCCAGTATTACCTGTCATTGCGCTTGATGCATGCCAAGCAGCTTTTGCTGAATACCAATAACAGCGTAATCGATATTTCACTTGCCACCGGGTTTGAGACACAGTCCTACTTCACCGCCTGTTACCGCAAGCATTTCGGCAGTTCACCGCGTAACCACCGTTCCCAGGTAGCTACCGAGAGAAAGGGTTAGGGGTACTAAAATGACCCAGCCCGTGGTTGTACTTGGAGCCGGTATTGTCGGAATTTGCTGTGCGCTTGAGCTACAGCGGCGCGGTTACCAGGTGACGCTTATCGACCGCCGGGGTCCCGGGGAGGAGACATCTTCGGGTAATGCAGGCATTTTAAGTTACAGCAATATTACACCGCTGGCAGATCCGTCGCTGCTGCCGCGTTTGCACCGCCTGATCCTCAACCTGGATGACGATTTACTGGTGCATTACCCGCATTTAATATCACTGTTTCCGTGGTTGCTACGATTTGTTTTACGCTGTCGGCGAGAAACCTATTTGCATGATGGGGACGAGATGGCTGCATTGACCCGGGCATCCGTCGAACTGCATAAACAATGGATTGTAGAGGCCCGGGCACAGGAGCTACTTAACCGTGTTGGTGGCCTGAAACTTTATCGACATCGGCAGACCTTTTTACGCGATCAACTCGAGCGAGAATTGCTGGATCGCTGCGCGGTGAAACATACCCTGCTGGACCCCGACCAGGTAACTGAGCTGGAGCCGGATCTGAAACCGATTTTCGCCCAGGGAGTTTTAATCGATGAATCGGTATCGATTCGCAATCCCGAGAAACTCTGCAAGGCATATGCGCAGATGTTTGCCGCGGCTGGAGGTCAGGTCAGGCGTGCCAGTGTGCAGTCGCTGCGGCAATCAGCCAAAGCCTGGGAGCTGACTACCGACCAGGGTACTGAAACCGTCACCAGGCTGGTAGTTTGTATGGGCGCCTGGACCCCGGAGATTATCGGCCAGCTTGGTTATTCCAATCCGCTCGCGATTGAACGCGGATACCACACCATTTTTGCACCCGGCGAGTCAGCGAGCTTATCAGGCCCTATCTTCGATGTTGATGCGAGCTATGTCATGGCCCCGATGGATATGGGCTTGCGGGTTACCACCGGATCCAATCTGACGCGGCGTGAGGCCCGGCCAAATCCGCGCCAGGTTGCGCGCGTTATACCGCGGGTGCGCGAGGCCTTTCCGGTCGGTGAAGTCATAACGCAAGATCCCTGGATGGGCAGGCGTCCAACGGTACCGGACACGCTGCCGTTAATCGGGCCGGCGCCACGCCACGAAAACCTGTGGCTTGCATTCGCGCATTCGCACATGGGTTTGACGATGGGCCCGATTACCGGGCAGTTGATCGCTAACTTCATCAGCGGGGCCAAACAACCGTTTTCAACGCTAGCCTGTGATCCGGCGCGTTATCTTAAGGCTTAGGTGAATTTGTTCAGGCTTCTAACCACCGACGTACGGCCCAGCATTTGCCGAAACACTTCAATGTCTTTGCGTTTATAAGCTGTGGCTTCTTCCAGGGCCGCCTGGAATTCATCCGACTTCAGAATCGAAACATATCGATCCACGACACGGCCCGCCTCGTTAGGCTATTACTGAAAATGAAAGCTTGCCTGTTCGGGCGCGGGCGGTGTTTTCCCGAGTATGAAATCGGAGGCACGGTCCGCGATCATTTGCGTGGGCGCGTTGAGATTGCCGCTGATGATGTTGGGCATGACCGAGGCGTCGACCACGCGCAGTCCTTCGATTCCATGAACTTTCATCTCGTTGTCTACCACCGCGTCATCAGCGCTGCCCATGCGGCAAGTGCAACTCGGGTGGAAGTCGGTAGAGGCAGTGGTTCGAATCCAGTTTTCTATTTCGATATCGGATTTGACGTCCGGAGCTGGTTCGGTGCGATCACCGCGAGATGCGATGAATGCGGGTTGCCAGACCAACTCTTGCATCTTTTGATAGCCCTCAACCAGTTCGCGTAAATCGTAGTCGTCACTGAGGTAATTAAAATGGACAGCGGGCTTGTCGGTCGGATTAGCCGAATTGAGCTCGATATGACCCCTGCTGGCTGGGCGCAACTGGTCTACCTGTAGAGTGAATCCCTGCGACAGTTTGATTTTACGGCCCTCATAAGTTGCCGATATAGGGGCAAAATGATACTGCAGATTGGGGTAGTCTACGCTTTCATTGCCACGAATCAGGCCCCCGGCTTCCCAGATATTGGAAGCAGCGAATCCATCGTGGGATTTAAGCCAACGTAAACCTATCTTGAGTTTGCTCCAGGGGCGGCTGACGTGTTGATAGGTTATTGGCCGGGTGCACCGCCAGCTGCAGAGGATCTTCAGGTGATCCTGCAGGTTTTGCCCGACCGCCGGCATTTCGTGTCGAATCGTAATGTTGTGCTTATTTAGTTCCTTAGCTGGGCCGATTCCGGAAAGCATTAGCACCTGTGGTGACTTGATTGCGCCACAGGAAACGATGACTTCACGGTTGGCACGAATAATCTGTACTTTACCGCGATGCTGAAACCTGGCCCCGGTGGCGCGTTTGTTCTCGAGCAGAACCTGTTCGACCAGAGCGTGGGTTACCAGTTCCAGGTTTGGTCGCGTCAGCGCCGGTTTCAAATGTGCGTCTGCGGCACTGCAGCGACGCCCATCTCGAATAGTGCTGTCGAGACGCGCCAGTCCTTCGGGCTGGTAACCGTTGAGGTCGTCCGAATACCCCTGGCCAGATGTTTTTCCAGCCTCCAGAATTGCATCAAACAGCGGGTTATCCAGCCGGGCCTGCGCAACTCCCAGCGGCCCGCTGTCGCCACGCCATGCGTTGCCACCACGCTCGGAAGTTTCGCCCCTCTTGAAATAGGGCAGGCAATCCGCATAGCTCCATCCCTTGAGGCCGAGCTGATCCGCCCAGCCGTCGTAGTCCATTGGATTCCCACGCATGTATACCATCGCGTTAATGGAAGACGACCCACCGACGACCTTGCCCCGAGGCAGTTCAATATTGCGTTGTTCGAGATCAGGCTCGACTTCGCTTTGGTAGTTCCAGTTTATGCTGGGATCTTTATATACGCTGTGAACACCGGCGGGTATGTGGATTAGGAGTTTATTGTCCATTGGGCCCGCTTCAACGATTAGTACCGAATGCTCGCCGCTTTCACTCAAACGATTGGCGAGTACACACCCGGCCGAACCTGCACCCAGAATGATGTAGTCATATTCGGTTTTCATGCACAGAGCATCGCAACTGTTCAACTCGAGGTCAATTCATATTGATTAAATAACTTGGATGCCGCCAGGGCTTCGCATATGATCGCGGCGAATGCAGATTTTTCAGGTCCCAGATGGCTGAAGTCTTCGATTTTGATCGTGAAATTGATCGTGGCAATATCAACGGTGTCAAGTGGGAAAAATACCGCGACCGGGATATCCTGCCAATGTGGATTGCGGACACCGACTTTGCGGTTGCGCCCGAGATACAGCAGGCGTTGCACCGGCGGGCCGAGCATCCCGTGTTCGGATACACCCAGCCGCCAGCGCACTTGATTGAGCTGCTCGTTGCACGCATGCAGCGACTTTACGACTGGAACATTAAGCCTGAGTGGATAGTGCCCTTACCCGGTGTCATCGGCGCGTTTTACCTCGCCTGCCGCGCCAGCGGCAACCCGGGAGATCCGGTTTACCTGCCGTCGGTTATTTACCCTCCGTTCGCTAAGGCGCCGGGATTTAATGCCATGGTCAATCAGCCGATTCCAATGTGCATGCGTGAAGAACGTATGATCATCGACATGGACTGGCTCGAGCAACAATCAAACCGGCCTGGGCAATTACTGTTGTTCTGCAATCCGCAAAATCCGGGAGGCGCGATTTATCGCAGGGAAGAATTACAGCGGCTTGCCGATATCGTCGAGCAGCAGGATTTAATCCTGGTATCAGATGAAATCCACTGCGATTTGATTCTCGACCCGGAAAATTCGCACGTCCCGATCGCATCGCTCAATCCCCAAATTGAACAACGCAGTATTACCCTGATGGCGCCGAGCAAGACGTTTAATCTCGCTGGACTGGGCTGCGCCTTTACGATCATCCCGAATCCGGCTTTACGCAGAGGAATGAAGACCAACCCCTTTATCGTCCCGCACGTGAATTTGATGGGCCTCGCTGCAGCCGAGGCGGCTTACGAGTTCGGCGATGAATGGAATCGTCAGCAATGTGAATACCTTGCTGCCAACCGGGATTACCTGATCCACGAAATCAACCGTATTCCCGGATTACAGCTTGGCCCGGTCGAGGCGACTTACCTGGCCTGGATAGATGTGTCTGAACTCGCGCTCGACGATCCGATGAAATTCTTTGAAAGTGCAGGAGTTGGCATGTCCCCGGGCAGGGAATTTGGCGATCCGACCCACATGCGGCTTAATTTCGGTTGTCCCCGGCACCGGGTTGAGCAGGCGGTTGAGCGCATCCGCAAGGTGGTTGAAGCCCTCGATTAGATGCCATCGGTACCTGGCTGAGGGCAGGGTTTGCCATGTCGTTATTGTCTTTTCTTAGGTCGTTCTAGTTCGGCGTCCGGCTATTCAATTCAGATATTCTCTTGTGATCACGCATTCGGGGCGTCGCGCTTGCGTTCCCCTGACTCTGGCAACAACCAACATAGCAGGTTAAGCAATGGCAATTCCTTCACATGTAAAATATCTGATCATTGGCGCGGGCATTCACGGCCTCAGTACCGCCTATCACCTGGCGCAGCAGTTAAAAGCCCAGGGTAAAGGCGACGGCAAGGATATCCTGGTCGTCGATAAGAGTGGCATTGCTGCCGGCGCCTCCGGTATTGCCTGTGGCGTGGTGCGCAACAATTACTTCCAGCCCGCGATGCGCGAGTTGATGGCGCATAGCGTTAGTGTCTGGGAGACCGATCCTGAAGGTTATAGCTACCACCCGGTGGGCTATATGCAAATCAGCCCGGAAAGCATGCATAAAGATGTCGCCACCATCGCCAGCCAGCAAAAGGATATTGGCTATGAATCGACCTTTGTCGAAGGTGAAAAGGAATCGGCCGATTACATGAAAACCCTGTTCCACGACTGGCAGGCAAAGGGGATCACCTCGGTTCTGCACGAAAAGCGCGGTGGTTACGCCAATAACACCAAGGCGATATATGCGCTTGCCACCAAGGCGGAGAACGAGGGAGTGCGTATCATGACCGGTTGTACCGTGACTGGTTTCAAGAGCGATTCAGCAGGCGGTGCCATTAGGGCTGTCGAGACCGACAAAGGTGAAATCGGTTGCGACCAGGTGGTCATCGGTGCCGGTCCCTGGGCCAAAACCGTCTGGGATATGCTCGAACTGCCCAAAACCGTCTCGATCAAGGGTGCGGACGGCCTCATGCATGACAATGTGCCGATGTGGATTTACTGGTCGCTGCAGGAAGGGACGCTGGGCGTCGACCCGGAACTGCAAAAAACCAACGATGGCAAATTCCCGCCAGTCATCCACGTCGACAGCAATGAACCACTCTACTCGGATTTTGATGGCAGCCTGATTACCGACAAGATGTGGGGCATTTACTACAAGCCTGACTTCCACTTTGGTGGTATCCAGGGTGGCGCAGCGCCTTACGCGATCGATACCGATCCAGACGATGTGGCGGTCGATCCCTATGGCGTTGATTCGCCTGACTTCGTCGTCGGTGAAGACTTCGCACACATGTGGACCTCCGCACTGGCGCACTGCCAGAAACGTTTCGAAGGCCAGTTCGAGTATTACAAGAACGAACCCTCGGGTGGTATTGGTTCGTTTACCCCGGATAGCTTTCCGGTGTTCGACGTATTCCGTGAAAACTGTTACCTGATCGCCGATTCCAACCACGGTTACAAGATGCTCGGCGTTGGCAAGTTGGTAGCAGAAGAACTGTGCGGTCAGCAGAGCTCGCTACTGGAGCCATTTCGCTTCTCGCGTTATGCGCTGGGCAAGCTGCACCCGGTATCGAACAGCCCGTTCCCCTGGAGTTAACGGGATCTCGCAACCAGTTTGTTGTAACTGACGAAGGCTTTGCTTTACTGTCATACCGCGGCTTGACCCGATGCGTCGGACCGGCGGTATCCAGCAATACTTGAAGGTTCCGGGTCGCACTGGTTCCCGCGGTCAAGCCGCGGGATGACACTATGTCCCGCGGGATGACACAATGACTCAGGCAAAATGCGCGCGTGTTCGATTGGCCACTGCAACCAGCGACAGCATCACCGGGACTTCGACCAGCACCCCGACAACGGTGGCCAGAGCGGCACCCGAATTCAACCCGAATAAACTGATCGCGACCGCAACGGCAAGTTCGAAAAAATTAGAGGTCCCGATCAATGCCGCCGGGGCGGCGGTGTCGAATGGTACTCGCCAGAGATAGGCCCAGCCGTAGGCAATCACAAAAATGCCATAGCTTTGAATCATCAACGGAATCGCAATCAGCGCGATCACCAGCGGCTTGTCGATGATAGTTTGTGCCTGGAAGCCGAACAGCAACACGACCGTGGCCAACAAGCCCATGACCGAGAAGGGTTTTATCTTGCCGGTGAAATCAGCAATATGCTCGT
Organism: uncultured Gammaproteobacteria bacterium; assembly: GCA_964196225.1. GTDB lineage: Bacteria > Pseudomonadota > Gammaproteobacteria. Next base: position 23,635 of record CAXMSP010000153.1, read on the forward strand.
GATTACCCTTGTTATCCAGAATTTTACGGGTGACATAACCGGCGGCGAGTGGAATAACCACGTACAAAACCACCGACAGTAGCAGGGTTTCCCAGGGCACGACGATATCGGTGACACCGAGCAACAAGGCGGCCAGGGGTGCGAACGCGAACACCATGATGATGTCGTTGATCGAAACCTGCACCAGCGTATAGTTCGCGTCGCCGCGCACCAGCTGACTCCAGACGAATACCATCGCCGTGCAGGGTGCCACGCCCAGCAGGATCATGCCGGCGATATATTCCTTCGCCGTTTCCGGCTCAACCAGTCCGACAAAAATATGTTCGAAAAACAGGATCCCGAGTGCGGCCATGGTGAAGGGTTTAATTAGCCAGTTGACGACCAGGGTGATGCACAGTCCCCGGGGTTTTTTGCCGACATCTTTGAGCGATGCAAAGTCGACGTTTACCATCATCGGGTAAATCATGATCCAGATGAAAACCGCCACCACCAGGTTAACGCTGGCGTACTCGATAGTTGCTATCAGCTGAAAGATTTCAGGCAGCAGAATACCAAGCCCTACACCGACGGTGATACACAACGCCACCCAGACTGAAAGAAAGCGTTCGAAAATCCCCATCGACGAGGCAGTATCAGTGGACATGTAGGTTTTTATCCCAGGACTAGCAGCAACTGGAACCGGATGGTTTCTGCGCCTGTTGCGGGCGAACGCAGCAGGAAGATTCAGGCTCGGTAGTTTTAATAACGTCGGTGCCGTAGACCGGGCTTTCGCCCCGGGTTAAAAAGGTTTCCCAGGCGATACCTTCTGGATCAAAAATCCAGCTCTTCTCAGAATTCGCATAACAGCAGGTGGTCTCACCCTCATCGATGACCGGCCCACCGGCTGTTTTCAGACGTGAGTAAACATCATCGAGTTCGCCTTCGTCTTCGACCTGTATGCCGAGGTGATCGATACCCTTGCGACTGCCACGAGTCGTAATCGCAAAATTGACGTGCGGATCTTCCAGCATCCATTTCGCGTAGTCATTCTTGAGCACCGAGGGTTCGGCATTAAACAGGGATGAATAAAATCCAATTGAGGTATCGAGGTCGGTAACCGACAGGTTAACGTGCATGCGTTTCATGGTTTTCTCCGTTTTATCTGTTTGCTGCGCAGCAACCTGGTAATACGCTATCAAGTACTGGTGCACAGAGTTCGGGCTGCCCCTGGCAGCAATCCTCCATTAAAAAGGAAAGCAATTCGCGGGTGCCGCCAAAGTCGATGCTGTAGATAATCGAGCGGCTTTCACGTCTCGAAGTGACGAGACCCGCATTCGCCATTATCGCAAGATGCGAGGACATCGTATTGTGTGGAATCGACAGTGCGCGCGCGATTTCTCCGGCGGCCATACCTTCGACACCACGACGTACCAACAGTCTGAAGGCCGCCAGCCGGGATTCCTGGGCAAGGGCGCCGAGTGATTTGACTGTTGTGGTAATGTCCATATGTCGACGATAATCGACATATTAAGCAGTGTCAATGATAAATTGTCGATGCTCCTTTCTTCCAGCTCCGGGAAACAGTTTCGTCCTGCCCGCCACGGGAAAAGAAAGGTTTGCAAATGTCTCACGGCCATTCAAAATAGGAATCAATAGAGTTCCCCGATTTTAAAGCAACAACATATGACACAGTCTTTTGATTACATCATCGTCGGCGCCGGTTCCGCTGGTTGCGTGCTCGCTAATCGCCTCAGCGAAGATCCGGCTGTCACGGTCGCGTTGCTCGAATTTGGTGGCAGCGATAACAGCATCTTCATCCAGATGCCGACGGCACTCTCGATCCCGATGAATATGTCAAAGTACAACTGGGGATACAAAACCGAACCCGAACCTTACCTCGACAATCGGCGCATGGATTGCCCGCGCGGCAAGGTGCTCGGTGGCTCGTCGTCGATTAACGGCATGGTTTACGTGCGCGGACATGCCATGGACTACGACGAGTGGGAAGCCCAGGGCGCGAAAGACTGGGGCTATCGCCATTGCCTGCCTTATTTTCGCAAGGCCGATGACTGGGCCTTCGGGGGCGACGAATACCGATCCCAGGACGGACCCCTGGCAGTCAACAATGGCAACAATATGCAAAACCCACTGTACCGGGCTTTTATCGAGGCAGGAGAACAGGCCGGTTACATGAAGACCGAGGATTACAACGGTCGCCAGCAGGAGGGTTTTGGCCCGATGCATATGACGGTAAAGGATGGAGTGCGATGGTCAACCGCGAACGCCTATTTAAAGCCGGCACTTGAACGGCCCAACCTGGAAGTCATTACCGGCGCCTTGAGTCAACGTATCCTGCTCGACGGTAAGCGCGCCAACGGGGTCGAGTTCATTCGTGATGGCAATAAGCAAACATTGAGTGCCAACCGCGAAGTTATTCTAAGTGCCGGTCCGATCGCATCACCACATTTGCTGCAGTTATCCGGCATCGGCCCGGCTGCAGTGCTGCAACCGGCCGGTATCGAAGTTGCCCACGACTTGCCGGGCGTCGGTGAAAACCTGCAGGACCATCTTGAATTTTATTTTCAGTTTCGCTGCCAGCAGCCGATTACGCTGAATGCCGAACTCAATCCCTGGCGAAAGTTTTTGATCGGCACTCGCTGGCTGCTCACTAAGAAAGGCCTCGGTGCGACCAATCATTTTGAGTCCTGCGCTTTTATCCGTTCGAAGGCCGGCGTCAAATGGCCTGACATCCAGTATCACTTCCTGCCCGGTGCGATGCGCTACGACGGCAACGCCGCCTTCGATGGGCATGGTTTCCAGGTGCACGTTGGGCATAACAAGCCCTATAGTCGCGGTACCATCAAGGTCCGCACGCCGAGCGTTCAGGACAAGCCCGAAATCATTTTCAATTACCTGCAGCGCCAGGAAGACATCGAGGCCTATCGCGCCTGTGTCAGATTAACACGTGAAATAATTGGCCAGCCGGCGATGGATGCTTTTCGGGGTCCCGAAATTCAACCCGGTGAATCGATTCAAAGCGACGAAGACATCGATGCTTTCGTACGCAGCGAGGTCGAATCCGCCTATCACCCTTCCTGCGTCTGCCGCATGGGAGAGGACGACATGGCGGTGGTCGATTCTGAAACCCGGGTGCGTGGCATCGATGCATTGCGCGTGGTCGATTCGTCGATCTTTCCAACCATCCCTAACGGCAACCTGAACTCACCAACGATCATGCTTGCCGAACGTGCCGCCGATATCATCAAGGGCAAAGGCATGCTCGAGGCCTCCGACGCGAGCGTCGGCCTCGGCCAGGACTGGGAAACCCTGCAGCGCTCCACCACCGCTTGAAACTAAAATACCTCTCCTGATCCCGATATCGGATAGAACTATCTTTACTGATAATGTCCGTGTCGTTGCAATACCTCGATTTCGTAACCATCCGGATCAGTGACAAAAAAGAAGCGCGCCAGCAAATTATCATCCGGGGAAAACTCGACGATATCGGTAGCTTCAATTCCAAGCGTTTTAAATCTCTCATGCTCCTCGTCGAGATCATCGACGCACACGGCTATATGCCCGTAACCGTTCCCGTGCTTGTAATCCGTGGTTCTGCCCTTATTGAGGGTGAGCTCGATTTCCATATCGTTTTCTTCATTGCGCAGGTAAACCAGCGCAAAATCTTCAAAATCAAGTTCGTGGGACGGGGTAAGTCCGAAGGCTTGCTGGTAAAACGATTTTGATCGATCAAGATCCAGCACACGGATCATGCTGTGGATAATTTTTGCCATGTACACCTCGATGAAGCCACAAAATTGACTGCCAGTATATCGGCCTAGTTCTCGGTAGTGGAACTAATAACGGTCTGCTTTGCTATTTTTTTTTTGCGCGAGGCCAGTTCGGTTGATGTATAAAAACAGGGGGGTAGAGGTTGATTTTCCTAGTTGCCCACAATCCTGATCCGATCTTCGCCTCTTAACGACTCGCCGTTGTAGGTCGCCGCCTTGAGGATGATCGTGTATTCGCCCTCGACAACCTTGTAGCCCGTGGTACGCACATCGCATACCAGATCTTCGTAAGAGTCGTCGTTAATATCTGTATGGTGGCATAAACTTTTATCAGACTTACCAACCAGCATAATATCGACACCATTTAGCCTGATGGTGCGCGGGTTGATTGCGATTACATCGAGGTCACCGGATCCTAGAATGGCAACCGGGATAACTCGCTTGGCACCGGCGCGGATAACATTCTCCGGGCTGCCTGGTTTGATATCGATCGTCATCGTGCTCGGTCCCTGCTCGCCAAATAGCTTGCTCGCCTGGGCGGTGATTGCAAAATGCCCACCGCCTTCCGCTAGATCTGGGCTAGTGGTGCTGGTTGGTGCTGCAATAGAGGCACCGGCCCATGCCCAGAGCATGGTTGCAAAGATTCGTACCTTTATTTGCCTGTATCGCACTTTTTAATACTGGGTAGTTTTCGTTGACACGTCAATAGTATTAGAAGTAGTTGCTATCTAACCGGAGTTTTTCAAGTCTCAACCTCGAAGATAGACGTTGAGATTCACCAGGTCCTGGGGCGGAGAGCGACCGTTTTTGGAGGAAAAGGGGTATTATATCGTCGACCTGGCTCCCGTGTGGCAATAGTCGTGCACTAATAACGATCGGCTATTAAGGATCTGCTACTCCATGCCAGAATACGACAGCGCGAGACATTCATGAAATCGATGGAATATATCCAACTCACTGAACATAACGATTTGCCCGGTATTGGGCACTTCGCACCGTTTAAGGTTGTGCTCGCCATCGAGGACACTGTCAGCCGCGCCCGCCAGCTCGAGGTTTCCAACTGGCTGGTCGAAATGGGTGGTAAGTACGTGATGATTTGTGGTTCTGATTGTGCAAGCTGGGAGGAGATAATCCGTCAGGCTAACCTGGAACAGGTGGATATCGAGCATATGAAACCGCAGGAATTCGTGATGGTTACCACTCATCAGCACGAGAGGCTACGTAACGTGTTCTGGCACGCTAAAAAACACGCTCGTCACAGCCACGTCAAATTTAACAATATCCTGACGATTCATATTGGCAACCAGAATCGATCGGTTGAGTATCTTGCCATGCTTGGCAAGGCCTAGAACCAGGTCAGAAGTAGTCTCGCTTAAACTTTCGGTCCCATTGCTTTCGAAAAATCCGTTGGTCGCATTCCCATGCAGTCGATACCGCGTGCAGATAAAAATGCCTGCGGTCACAGGTAATTCGAGTGTAGGTATGGGTTCTTGTTTGCCAATCTCCCCTGCCATACTCCCATTCCCAATCGTATTCGGCGATTGCAGACAGGGGATCCGACTCGTCAATGCTAAATCGGTATAATGACTTTGACCCCATTTCCATGCCAGTTTCTTCAAAGCGGGTCTTGCCATTATCCGCGACTATTTCGAGCACGTTTAGATTCTGCTCAGCGTCGTGCCTGATTTCCCGATTCTGACTAACCGGTCTTAAAACCGTGGTGAACTCGGGCTCACCGATTTCACTTTTACCGAACTCGGTCAACGGTGCATTTTCCGCATTTTTATGAATCACCGGCAAATTTAGCGCGCTAGAGCCCGAATAAATTGTCACCTGGGAGTTGGTCGGCGATGGCCAGGCCATCGGCCAGTAACTCGTCGATATTGCGAGCCGCAGCCTGTGCCCAGCGGGTACGACGTATGCGCTATGATTCAGCTCAACCTCCACCTCCACCTTTTCCCCTGGAATCATTGGCTCGGGTTTTGACTTACCGTTGCGTTGACTCAGATTTAAAATGCCACGTGTGATCAGGGTACTGGATCCGTCTGGCCAGACATCGCACAATCGCGCAGCCACGAGCGCTTGTGGTTGATCGCTGCTCAACTTCAGCGCCGCAACCGCGTTACCCAGAACTTCCAGTGGCCTGGTCAGCGTATCGGTATCAAAAACAAGCGATCCTGCATCTTCTTGCTGTTGGTCGCCGGGCAGTTCTTCGGCCGGCCCAAACGAAAACCAGGGCATATATTCCCCCGCTAGTTGACCTGTTGTTTGTGGCGAGCAAATTCCCATCGACTGGTCGGATACGGACTCTTTAGACAACCTCCCGAGGCTTAAATGAAAAATCTCGGTGTCGATTTGATCCGATGGCCAGCTGTTTAGTCCAACCCAGCGCCCGGGGCGTTCATCGTAATAGGTTTGTGGTTTTACGCTGTCCTGCAGAAAGACCTGGTACTGCGCTTCCTCCATGATTCCAGTTTCGTCGTCCTTCAACCACTGGTCAAACCAGCGAATCGCATCGGAGAGAAAGTCTACCGTCGGGCCAGGAATGCCGAGGTGGGGATAGCGATGACACCATGCTCCCTGCAAGCCGCGCACCGGGACCTGCAAGTTTTGCAGGAGTCGAGGCACCGTGTTTGGCCAGCAATCCGCATGGCCACTGACCGCGTAAACCGGAATCTTGATGGCGTCGTAATCGGTGTCTACCGAATTGTTAACCCAGTAATCGTCATTATGTTGATGTTCGAACCAATGTTCGAGGTAATGTGGCGTATTCTCTAACCGTTCCAGCCACAATGTCTTCCAGCTTTGACCAACAAGTTCGGGATCGGGAGGACGCGTACTATAGCCAAACATGATCGCCGCCCATCCGAGTGTCTGGCCCACCATGCAACCCAGGTAATAACCTGCATCGTCATAATAACGTTGATCGGTTGCGCCCAATACAATGATGGTCTTGAGTGCTGGGGGCGCTCGTTGCGCGAGCTGCAACCCGGTAATTCCACCCCAGGAAATACCCATGGTGGCAACCTTGCCGTTACACCAGGGTTGTGCGGCGATCCATTCGATTACCGCAACTCCATCGTCTATTTCCTGGTCGGTGTACTCGTCGTAAAGAACCCCATCCGAACTACCCGAGCCTCGCATATCAACTCGAACGCAGGCGTATTGGTGTTTGGCGAAATGGGCGATGGTGTTTGAATCCCGTTTCGCTGAATAGTCATCTTTTCGATAGGGGAGATATTCGAGAATGGCCGGACAGGGCTTTTCGCTATCTGGCAACCACAGCCTTGCACCGAGGCGAGATCCATCGGGCATCGGAATCCAGCAATGGTTGACTCTGGTAACCGACATTATCAGCTATCAAAGTTAGAATCGGAGTTTATACAACTGATCATATTGTACTACCTGGTTAAGGAGTACCCTCGCTTCTAGCCCAATAGAGCGGCAGCTATATTTTGCAACAGAATTTAAGGCGAGAGGTCAGAAACCGCATTCGCTGACTCATGCTCCACCTCGCGCCATGCGAGGGAGGAGCATAAGAGGTGCCTTCCTATCAGGCCATCCACCAGCGTTCCATGATCCGGCGGCCGTCAAAGCCACGCGTCCAGGACAGATCACCATGCGCGATCTTGTCATTGCGTGCATGAACTTCGTTCGCGAACATGGGCACTACGTTTCCGCCTTCATCCCGCAATATGATCTGCATCTCTCGGTACATGTCGGCTCGTTTGCCTGAGTCGAGTTCGGCCCGTGCGGATTTAAGGAGCTCGTTGAAACGTGGGTGATCCCACTGCGTGTCATTCCAGGCCGCCCCCGGCGCAAAACCCGTTGTGAGCATGGTATCTTCGGTGGGGTAGCCACCCCAGTAGCTGGCGCACCAGGGCTTTTTCATCCAGACATCCGACCAGTATCCATCATTCGGCTCACGCACGACATTGATGCTGACACCGGCTTTCTTTGCCGATGCCTGGAAAAGAACCGCCGCATCAAGAGCACCGCTATAGGCGGCATCCGAAGCGCTCAGGTCTATTGTAATGTTACCAAGCCCCGACTCCTTCATATGAAACCGCGCTTTGTCCGGGTCATAAGCATTCTGTTCGATATCAGCCGCGTGATAGCGGTAGGAAGGCCCAATCGGGTGATCATTCCCAATCACGCCATGTCCAAACAGGATTTTGTCCACAATCTCTTGGCGATTGATCGCGTACTTCAGTGCCTTTCGCAAATGCAGGTTGTCAAACGGCGCAATGCTGGTCAGCATTGGAAAGGTGTAGTGCAAGGGACCGGAACCTTCCTCGATGATGACTTCGGGACGCCGCGAGAGAAGTGATAGAGTCTTGAGTTCGACCCGGTCAATAACATCCACTTCGTTTGTGAGAAGTGCGTTAGTCCGTGCTGAAGAGTCGGTGATCGAGAGGATCTCGATGGTATCCGCGTGCGCAGCACCATCTTTCCAGTAGTTCGGATTACGCTTAAACGCATAGCTGAGACCCGGATCTTCCTTGGTAAGGATGTACGGTCCTGAGCCACCGACCTTCCAGTCGATGCTTCCGTCCTTTGCGGGATAAATGCCGAATGTCGCTTCATTGAAATTGAATGGGAAATCCGCATTACCGTCCGAAAGAGAAATGACGACGGTGTGGTCCCCATCGGCCTTGATTTCGGTGACTGAGGCCACCAGCGGCTTGGCAACCGAGGTTGATTTTTCGCCACGGTGATAGTTGATCGACGCGATAACATCTTCAGCCGTCATCGCCTTGCCATTATGGAATTCGACCCCTTTACGCAACTTGAACGTCCAGGTGGCTGCATCTGCCGAGGATGACCATTCGGTCGCGAGCGAGCCAACCAATGCGCCGCTTGCATCCAGTTCAGTCAAGGTATTGGCAACACCATAGGCAACCACCCACTGCAGCCCATTGGTAAGAGTCGCAGGATCGAGGGAATCGGTCGTGGCACCGTGTCCCATGGCCATGCGCATGTGTCCACCTTTTTTCGGGGTTGCGGCATGGGCCTGGTTGAAAAGACCTGTTCCGATAGCCAACGAAATGCCAACTGCGCTGGACCTGCCCAGGAACTCTCGGCGCGACATGCGCCCTTTTCCGGCTTCAGCGATCAGCCAACGGGTATATTTGTCTTGCTCTGTCATGATTAACTCCTCGGTTTTATTTGCTGACGACTGCCTCTTCCTGGGCGAAAATTCGAACTGTATTTTTCGGTCAGAAAATAAAGGTCGCAAAAACACCTCCACTTGTCCATCTTTTAAAAAATCCCACGGTGCAATCCATAGGTTCATATTTTTTCTAGCAATGCCAGGAGATAACACCTAACAAGCGATTGCAGTCGGACAAAGTGCCCGCTGCGCGAGAAGTTGATAATTAATCCGATTCGAGCGAATAGCCGCTCATAACTCCCGAGACTCGTTTATTTCTAACCCGTGTACAGATCGAGGGCTAGATAGTCGCGCCCAATTAAAGGGGCGGAGGTTCGTTAACTGTTAACAATCTTATAGATTCGCAGGAATCAGCGAGTTAACGATTTGTTCAAAAGAAACAATGGTCCCTTGATGACTGGTAGCCTGATATTGGGTGAGAGCGAAGAAATGGGCAACCTCTCGAAATCCCAGCGCGTCCCTTCCGCTGGCGGTCCATTGATCAATGCTGTCCTCTGCCTGCTGTAATATCTGGTCTACAAGCAACGGATCGATTTGATGAGCGTGCAAGAGGACTTCCCTGTAAAGCGCCTTACCTGACAGACCAGGATTCTCGGCACTCACCGCTGAATATGTTTCCAGCAAGTGCTTGATAACGCGTTTTGCAAAGCGCTTTTCTTTAAAGGCTAAAAACATTTAGTGCCTATCATTAGCCGGGAAAAACCGGGGACACCACCCCTGTATAATGGTGTAGCGTCCCCCTTCGACCTGGGCTTAATCAGCCGCAAAACAATACAGGAAACCGGCGCCTCCGGTGCCCCTCAGATTATCCTGGCTACAGCCGCGAGAGCCGTGTGCCGAAGTCCACGAGGTATTACCGCCGCCGTGGCGGTCGTGGTGGCCGACTTGCGCGCTGCCCGCGCCATCGGCGGAACTGGTCCAGTTGCTGCATGTATGATCTCCCTCTTCCCATGGAAAATACGCGGTGCCGTCATCCTTTGATCCGGTCAAAATGTCATGCTCATTCGGCTTGTCTCCGCGCCCTTTGATCAGATTGCCATTTTCATCGAGTGCCGTGCGTTTTACGATATTCGGATTCAGGTGTAACTGATCGAGATCGCTCGCGATCAGCTCGCTGTCGGCATTATACCAGGGGCCTATGCCAATCCGGTCGCGAGCTGATTTACCTCGTGTCTTACCGTCCGTCGATTGGGTGCTCAGGTAAGCGCGCCAGGTTCGGCCCGTGGAACCGGCGGCATTAGCCAGTTTGGCACAATGCGCGTCGGCGCCATCGAGGCCGCCGAGGCTCCCCCCGTTACCGATACCTTTGCTGGTGACGAAAAAGCCCATTGGGTGCTCACCCGCTGCCTGCGCACCCGTCATTATCAGGAACAGGATCGCAGCGGTGGATAGGATGGTTGATTTGATTGTATTCACGATTTGTCTCCGAGGCTGTGGTTAAGTCTGCCCCCGGCTATGACCGCTCTGACCACCAAGGGTTGAACAGACTCTATGACCCCCTCGAGGCGACGTCAATACCGCAATTTTGCATACTTTCTGTGCAATTTTACGCCCTCTTCGGGTCTATAGTCGCCGCAGAAAATGGATTCTGGGGATCTGATTTCTCCAAAGCAGACACTGAAAAACACTTCTGGTGGGTCTGAGAACGGCGGCGATTTCAACTGATCGACGCAACACTTTATCTTTCAGAGCAAAAGATGGAGTGTGGACAATGGCCCTTAGACCTCGAATATATTACAACGCAGAACAGAAAGCTGAGATGTGGGATCGCTGGCAACGCGGCGAATCGCTCACTTCAATTGGACGAGGATTTGATAGGCCGTCATCCTCAATCTTCGGTCAGTTATCGCCCAGTGGTGGCATTCGTCCACCGCCTCGACGACGATCGAGGTTAGCGCTGACGCTGTCAGAGCGGGAAGAGATCTCGAGAGGGGTTGTCAGTGAACTATCTCTGCGCGCTATCGCCGCTCACCTGTGTCGTTCACCCTCAACCATTAGTCGTGAAATCAATCGTAATGGCGGTCTGAAGTGTTATCGAGCGAGCCAGGCGGATCAAGCGGCCTGGGATAGAGCACATCGCCCGAAACCCTGTAAACTGGCAGGTAATCCAATGCTACGACAGATCGTGGCGAGAAAGCTCAGGTCAAATTGGTCACCCGAGCAAATCGCCGGTTGGCTGAAAAGAGAATATCCTGGAAACGAGAGCAATCAGGTGTCACACGAGACCATCTATCGAAGTCTGTTTATTCAAGCACGGGGCGTGCTGAAGAAGGAATTACAGCAGTATCTCCGAACCCAACGTGCGATCCGTCGATCGAAGCATGCGAGCCTGAAACAGGATGGTTTAGGCCAGATCAAGAACATGGTGTCCATCAGTGAACGGCCCGCTTCAGTAGAGGATCGTGCGGTACCGGGTCACTGGGAAGGCGACCTCATTGGTGGCTCGAAGAACAGTTACATTGCGACCCTGGTCGAACGACATACCCGCTATGTCATGCTGGCCAAGGTCAAGAACAAAGATACCGAAAGTGTGGTGTCAG
>CAXMSP010000154.1:0-5910 GCA_964196225.1 uncultured Gammaproteobacteria bacterium
TTTAACTTTCTTCGGAGGGAAGACTCAGATCTTCCAGGTCACCCTGGTTATTGAGGTTATGGCGGGTATCCTGTGACTGATGGTCGCCACCAAAATTGATTTTCCATTCGAGGTTAGTGCTCGAGTCCGCATAGGCGAGCGCATTCTTGATCGTAATCGCGTCAGATTTGTAGAGGTTGTAAAGCGATTGGTCGAAAGTCTGCATTCCAGTGGTATCGCCTTTTTCCATGATTTCCTTGATCTCGTTGAAGTTACCCTCACGCAGCAATTCCGAAATATAGGGGGTATTCATCATGATTTCGACGGCACAGGCCAGTTTACCCTGCATCCCTGGCACCAGGCGTTGCGAAATGACGCACCTGAGGTTAAGCGACAAGTCCATCAACAGCTGTTCACGCGAATCGCTCGGGAACATGTTCATTATTCGGTCCATCGCCTGGTTGGAGTTAACCGCGTGCAGGGTTGTCAGGGAGAGGTGACCGGTATCGGCAAAGTCGATCGCCGATTTCATCGTCTCCCTGTCCCGCGCCTCACCGATCATGATGACTTCCGGCGCTTCACGCAGGGCTTCGCGCAGCGCATTTTCATAACTCAGCGTATCGATACCAACCTCGCGTTGCGAAACAACGGACTTCTTATGTCGAAACACGAATTCTATCGGATCCTCGATCGTCAGTATGTGTCCACCGACCGAAGCGTTACGGTAATCCAGCATCGATGCGAGCGAAGTCGATTTACCTGAGCCGGTTGAGCCCACCACCAGCACCAGCCCGGTCTGGTTCATAACGACTTCCTTGAGTACCTGCGGCAGCCCGAGCTCGTCAATCGTCGGAATCTCCCACTTGATGTAACGGATAACCATTGACACTTCGGAACGCTGAATGAAAATATTGACCCGGAAACGACCCACATCGTTGAGCGTGAAACCGAGGTTTAATTCGCGGCTGATCTCGAAGTCTCGGACCTGCTCATCATTAAGCAGGCTATAGGCCAGTTTTTGCACCTGCCCACCTTGAAATGGATTTTTTGCAATTGGTCCGGTATTGCCCTGGGTTTTCATATTGGGCGGAGCGCCGGTTACGAAATAGATGTCGGACGCCTGTTTGTCAACCATGATCTTAAGATAAGGTTCTAGCAGGGCCGTGGTCGGTTCGCGTGCCATGATGTGCTTCTCCTAGGCAATAAAGATGGGTTCAGCGAGTTGTGAAACGCTTAGTCGCAAGGCGCGCCTCGCAGGCAATGGCCTAGTCCTTGCCAAGAGGCGCAACACCGCGAGTATGCGTTTCACAGCTCGCCCACAGGGAGCCATCCAAATTTGCCAATATTTCGTTGCAATCCTTGAAAAGGGCATGCCATTGTCTGCGAATTGCGCCTCATCTTGGCAAATTTGGATGACTCTGAACCCGTCTTTATTGCCTAGGAGAAGCACTAAATCATACCTCCCGCCTGCTCATCATCATCCGATTCTTCGAGTTCAAATTCGCGATGATCTTCAACGACACCCGTTTTGCGGGCAGTGTCACTTTCAAGTTTAATACGCAGTCGAATATCATTCACTGAATCCGCGTTACGCAAGGCATCTTCAAAAGTAATTTGTTCCGTTTCATAGAGATCGAACAACGCCTGGTCAAAGGTCTGCATCCCCGCCTCGTTAGATTTTGCAATCAACGATTTCATCTCATGCACCTCTCCCTTGAAGATCATGTCAGCCATCAGCGGGGTGTTCAACATGACTTCGATTGCCGGCATTCGACCAACACCGTCGATTTTCGGGATCAGGCGCTGTGATACCAGTCCCTTTAGATTAAGCGATAAATCCATCAGCAACTGCATGCGGCGTTCGTCCGGGAAAAAGTTGATGATTCGGTCCAGCGCCTGGTTAGTGCTGTTGGCGTGCAATGTTGAAAGACAGAGGTGCCCGGTTTCGGCGAACGCTATCGCATGATCCATGGCTTCGCGGTCGCGAATCTCACCTATCAGGATCACATCCGGCGCCTGGCGCAGGGTATTCTTCAGTGCGATCGCGTAAGATTCAGTATCGACACCAACCTCGCGCTGCGTCACCAGGCAATTTTGATGATCGTGGACAAATTCCACCGGGTCTTCAATCGTTATAATATGACCATGAGAGTTGCGGTTACGGTAATCCACCATCGACGCAAGCGAGGTTGATTTACCCGAGCCGGTGCCGCCGACGAAAATTACCAGGCCTCGCTTGGTCATGGAAATGTCTTTTAAAATCGGTGGCAGGTTCAATTCTTCGAAGGTGGGTATTTCAGAATTGATGATACGCAGCACCAGGCCTGAACTGCCGCGCTGGACAAAGGCATTTACACGAAAACGAGCCACGCCGGGTAAAGCGATCGAAAAGTTACACTCCTGCTTTTCTTCAAACTCCGAAACCTGCTTATCGTTCATAATCGAACGCGCCAGCATCTGCGTATGATTAGGCGAAAGGTTTTGCTTGGAGACAGTTACCACCTTGCCGTCGACTTTCATCGCCGGTGGTGATCCGGTGGTGATAAATAAATCAGAACCATCCTTGCTCACCATCATGCGGAGCAGGTCGTGCATGAAACTAATTGCCTTATTACGATCCATTAAAATCCCCTACAATTGCAGCGTAAGATTACAAGGTGTCAGGTTGGGCGGCCTTTCGCTGTGCTTCATCCTTGGCAACAACACCCGAAGCGAGCAAGGTCTTGAGATTTTGATCCAGCGTCTGCATACCGACGTTCTGGCCGGTTTGAATCGCCGAGTACATCTGTGCGATTTTATCTTCCCGGATCAGGTTACGAATCGCCGGCGTTCCGATCATGATTTCATGCGCCGCGACGCGCCCTCCTCCTATTTTCTTCATCAGCGTTTGCGCAATAACCGCCTTTAACGATTCAGACAACATCGAGCGAACCATGGATTTTTCCGCCGCCGGAAACACATCGACAATACGGTCTATGGTCTTGGCCGCCGAACTGGTGTGCAGGGTACCAAAAACCAGGTGCCCGGTCTCGGCAGCAGAGAGCGCCAGTCGAATGGTTTCCAGGTCACGCATCTCGCCCACCAGGATAGTATCCGGATCTTCACGCAATGCCGATCTCAGTGCTTCGTTAAAACCGAGGGTGTCGCGGTGAACCTCGCGCTGATTAACCAGGCATTTTTTGCTCTCGTGTACAAATTCGATGGGATCTTCCACGGTCAGGATATGCCCGTATTCACTATCATTCTTGTAGTCTACCATCGCCGCGAGCGTGGTGGATTTCCCAGACCCGGTCGGCCCGGTTACCAAAACGATGCCGCGCGGGTACTCGGAAATCTCTTCGAAAATTTTCGGCGCATTCAAATCCTCCAAACTCAGGATTTTCGACGGGATGGTCCGAAATACGCCACCGGCCCCACGATTATGGTTAAAGGCGTTAACTCGAAAGCGTGCCAGGCCCGGAATTTCGAATGAAAAGTCGGTCTCCAGAAATTCTTCATAATCCTTACGCTGCTTGTCACTCATGATGTCATAAATCATGTCGTGCACTTGCTTGTGATCCATTTCCGGAACATTGATACGACGAATGTCACCATCGACACGAATCATCGGCGGTAATCCCGCTGACAGGTGTAAATCGGAGGCGCCTTGCTTTACGCCAAATGCCAGGAGTTGAGCTATATCCATGGGGTTTCCTTTATCGGTTTACAGGTATTATAGAATTCATGACAGGTTTTGTTTTTCGCCTACAAGCAAACGGTTATAATCAGCGCGCTCGCTGCAGCTTTGTGTTAACTGATAACTATAGCAAAACATATGAATAACATGAGAAAAAATCTAAATCGTGTGCGCGAACAGATAGTACAGGCTGCGTCTGCTTGTAAACGCGAATCAGATTCCATTTTGTTACTCGCGGTAAGCAAGAAAAAACCCGCCAGTGATATTCGCCAGGCATGGGAACTTGGGCAAAGAGATTTCGGTGAAAATTACCTGCAGGAAGCGTTGCAGAAAATAGAGGAACTCAAAGATCTGGACATTACCTGGCATTTCATCGGCGCTATTCAATCTAACAAGACTCGCAACATAGCCGAAGCCTTCGATTGGGTACACTGTATCGATCGAGCTAAAATTGCCAGACGTCTGAGCGAACAACGTCCTCCAGACCTGGAGCCACTAAACGTGTGTATTCAAGTCAATATTGATCATGAATCCAGTAAGGCCGGGATCGAACTGGCCGAGTTGCCCGAACTCGCGAACGCAATTCACCAACTACCCGGAATTCGATTACGGGGACTAATGACGATTCCGGCCCCGCAAGAATCATTCGAACTTCAGCGCTCTGCCTTCGCAAAATTAGCCAACGCACTCGAGTCATTGCGGCAACAGGGAATCGACTGTGATACCTTGTCGATGGGAATGACGCAGGACATGGAAGCTGCGATTGCAGAAGGGTCAACGCTGGTGCGAATAGGAACCGCGATTTTTGGAGAGAGAGTTTGAAACAGGCAATTTGCTTTATCGGTGCTGGTAATATGGCATCCAGTCTAATCGGCGGGTTGATCGCGAACCAGTACGAAGCAACGCAAATTACCGCCTGTGATATCAACGTCGACCAATTGCAGCAATTACAGCGGCGTTTCCAGATCAATATCTCGCAGGATAACCTTGCCTGCGCGGGCATTGCCGAGATCGTGATGTTGGCGCTCAAGCCACAGGTAATGCGCGCGGTCTGCGAAGCACTTTCCACGTTGCCGCCAAACCCACAACAGCTGTTTGTCAGCATCGCTGCGGGCGTACCTGCAAGCGCGATAGATGCGTGGCTCGGGGGTGACAGGACGATCGTACGTTGCATGCCGAATACCCCTTCATTACTGCGGCTTGGCGCTACCGGGTTGTTTTCCAATTCACGGGTCAGCGTCGCCCAGAGGGAATCCGCCGCACTTGTTATGCAGGCGGTCGGTATCAGCATCTGGGTAGACAAGGAATCTGACCTGGACGCAGTAACCGCAATTTCTGGAAGCGGGCCTGCTTACTTTTTTTACTTTATCGAGCTACTAGAAGCGGCCGGAGTTGAGCTTGGACTGCCCAGGAAGACCGCGGCGACCCTGGCACGCCAGACCGCGCTGGGTGCGGCGAGCATGGCGCTAGACGAAGACGTGGTCAAATTGCGCGCCCAGGTGACTTCCAGAAAAGGCACGACTGAACAGGCCATTCTTTCCTTCCAGGAAAACCAGCTCGGCCACCTGGTTAACGAGGCCACCGCGGCGGCACATCGGCGTTCGCTGGAATTGGCTCAAGAACTAACCAAAGACTAGGTAACAGCGATATGGGTTCGGGTTATTTGACATCACCGTTAATGCTTATCATTAACAGCTTATTCGATTTATACATTTTGCTGGTGCTATTGCGTTTCATGTTACAGATGTTACGTGCTGATTTTTATAACCCGGTCTCCCAGTTTATTGTCAAACTGACGGCTCCGCCGCTGCGGATATTACGTCGCATTATCCCGAGCGTCGCCGGACAGGATTCCGCGTCAATCGTGTTTTGCGTGGCATTGATATATGGCAAGTTTTTATTGATGCGTGCGCTATCGATCCCGGCGGTGCATATCGGTGGGGTAATGGCGCCGATCGGCGGGGCCAGCTATGCGGGCTTGCTGCTGTTCAGCGTTGCAGATTTGATCGCCCTGATACTCACGGTTTTCCTGATCGCGGTGATCATCCAGGTCATTTTGAGCTGGATTAGCCCGGGCCAATATAATCCAGTGATAGGCCTCGTAAATAAGCTTGCAGAACCGGTACTCAAACCGATTCGCAAATTAATTCCCCCGCTTGGCGGGCTCGACCTGTCGCCCCTGTTTGGCACCCTGCTGATACTGGTGGCGAAAATGCTGATCGTGCCCCCAATCATTTATCTCGGCAATTTTTAGC
>CAXMSP010000155.1:0-6979 GCA_964196225.1 uncultured Gammaproteobacteria bacterium
TTCTGAACAGAAGTCCGCGCCGTGTGCGGCAGAAATGGGTGTGTCGTTACCAATCGAACCTTTGCCTTTCAATACCCGTTTGACGATGCGCTCGCGGTCTTGGATATATTGCATCCCTTTAACGAAGTCGTCGTTGTCGCCGGGCTTGGTATTCTTCAGAATACAGGTACCGACCTGTACGGCGGCAGGTGTCGATAGAAGCGTTACGCCAGACGCGCTTTCCACCTGTCTGAAAGCATTTGGGTCGATAGTGGTTGCCATGTCCATGTCGCCTGCAATTAGCGCGTTTACCCGTGCGACCGGATCGGTGATTGCGGTAATTTCGCATCCATCGAGGTTTGCACCTTCACGCCAGTAGTTGTTGTTACGGCTATGAACCGATTTAACCCCGGGCTGGAATGAATCCATTACGTATGGGCCTGTTCCGACGCCACCACCGGTTGAATCTTTTTTGATGACCTTGTTCTGGAACATGCCGAGCAGCGTGGGCAGGTCGGCATTCGGTGAATGCATAATGGCCTTAACTTCCATCGGGCCGGTCTTTTTCCATTCCTTGACTGAAGCCATAACCGACTTGATGACCGAAGTAGAATCTTCACCCAGGTGACGATTCATGCTGTATACGACGTCATCCGCGGTAAATTTTGAACCATCGTGCCAGGTTACACCTTTACGAATCTTGAAAGTCCATTCGGTTGCATCCCCGTTAGGATCGAAAGAGGTCGCTAATTCAGGTTGTGGTGTTAAGTCGTTCGCATGCTGAACCAGAGCGTTATAGGTAGCACGTCCGCGTGCGTAGTCGACCGTTGACGTAAACAGCCGCGGATCAAGTTGATCATCGGGACCGTGTAGATTCGAAGCCATTCGTACCGAGCCACCTTTTTTCGGGGTAGCTGCGATCGCTGCTTTACCATCAAACAACAGGTGTTCCGCGGCAACC
The DNA here is from genome assembly GCA_964196225.1 of uncultured Gammaproteobacteria bacterium. GTDB lineage: Bacteria > Pseudomonadota > Gammaproteobacteria. The sequence continues at coordinate 941 of CAXMSP010000155.1, forward strand.
AGCGAGACGCCGGTGACCATGGAGAGTTTCAGTACTTCACGACGCGAAAAGCCGCCTTTTACCAGTTTTGATACCAGATCCTGGTCGGACTGGGTTAAATCCTTGTAATTGAGTTCAGATTTGGATTTATCGTCTTTCATGTTCACTCCTCGGGTTTAATGTCTCTATTACTTTACTGGTGTTTAATTAACGTAAGGTGAATCCGAGCAACTGCTTTTATTATCAAGGATTCGGGCCAAATTACGTATAAATCACTCTAATGTGCCCATTAGGGTAAAGCTAGCGTGATTTATTGTCAAAGAGTGTCTTTATTGAACAAAACAAACATTTTTGAATCAGGAGATGATATCGCGGGTTTATTAGTTTAGAGTACCAGCCATTCTCGTCTCCATTGCTGTTGGACCTTACTTGTTCAAAACCCTCGGCACTGTCGTCTCATTGCTTCTCAGTTACGGCTTGTTACTGCTCGCCAATGGCTTGTTTTCGACCTTGCTCGGGGTACGCACGCAGGTCGAGGGCTTCTCTCCCACCCTGGTCGGTTTTATCGTCGCCGCGTATTTCTCCGGGTTGTTGCTGGGAGGATTATTCGCCGGTCGCGTGGTGACCCGGGTCGGGCACATTAGATCATTTGCCGCGTTTGCGTCTTTAATGTCGGTTTCGGCATTGCTGTTTCCCATCTTTGTAACACCAGTGGCCTGGATGATTTTACGTATGCTCGGTGGATTTTGCATGGCGGGTATGATTATGGTCACCGAAAGTTGGCTTAACGAGGCCGCCAGCAACAAGACCCGAGGACAAATCCTGTCGTTTTACATGACCACCAATTACTTCGCCGCCGGGTGCGGGCAATTTCTGTTAACTGCCGGTGATCCGTCGCAATATCATCTGTTTAGCCTCGCATCGATACTTTTTTCACTCGCCCTGTTACCCGTGTTGCTGACCCGTGCCAAGGCCCCGGTACCGGTGCATTCTAAAAGGATGCACGTCTGGACGCTTTATCGCATCGCACCACTCGGAGTGTTCGGCGTATTTTGTTGTGGCCTGGTCAATTCCAGCATCCATGGTTTGAGCCCGGTCTATGCAACCAACATGGGTTTTTCCGAAGCGCAACTATCAACCTTCATGGCAGCCATTATCATGAGTGGCCTGTTTTTACAGTTGCCGATCGGCCACTTATCGGACCGAATAGGTCGCGGCCCGTTGTTGGTTTACATCCCGGTACTGGTCGCGCTGGCCGCCATCGGGATGGTTTTTGCGGCTGAATATGTCCTGATTTTGATCGGCGCCATGGTATTCGGCGCATTCGTGTTTACCCTTTATTCGTTGGCCGCGGCGACCGCGAACGATATGGTGACTGCCAATCAAAGGGTTCAGGTTGCCGGTGCTCTGTTGATTACCTATGGTGCCGGCGCGGTCACCGGTCCGATAGTCGCAAGTCAGTTCATGGGTGTGCTCGGTCCGCAGGGGCTGTTTCTCTACTTTGCCCTGATCAGTCTTGTACTGTCCACGTTTGCAATATTCAAACGTCGCCGTGATGGCAGTCCTGAAAAGCGCAAACCTTTCGTTGCGGTTCCTGCGACCCAGTCAACATCAAGTCAGCTTTATCTCTCCGCGCATGACGAAACGCCCGAGCATGTGACCGAGCTTGATCTCAGCGACGATTCCAAAACCTGACAGGTTTACTTTATCGCTATGGTCCAGTCGCAGGATGCATTAATCGTTTCACATCGCAAGGTCTGGATGCTGGCTGGACCCATTATCCTTTCCAATATTTCGGTGCCACTGGTCGGTGCGGTTGATACTGCTGTGGTTGGACACCTGCCGGAACCGCAGTCGATCGGGGCGGTTGCACTGGGCGCGCTGATATTCAGCTTTCTCTACTGGGGTTTCAGCTTTTTACGCATGGGAACCACCGGCTTTATCGCACAGGCCTACGGTGCCGGTGACTGGAAAGGCTTGTCAGACACTTTGTTGAGAGTGCTATTGCTGGCCCCATTGCTCGGACTGTTTACTATTGTCATCGGTTGGCCGCTAATTGACTTAATTCTCTACCTGATCGACAGCAGTGCCGGAGTTGAAGCGCTTGCCGCCGATTACTCACACATTCGAATCTGGAGCGCACCCGCGGTGCTTTGCCTTTATGCCTTTACCGGGATTTTTATCGGTATGCATAACACGCGTGCTGCCTTTATATTGCAGCTGATCCTTAACATCAGCAACGTGCTGCTCGACCTTTTGTTCGTGCTCGGATTCAACTGGGGTGTCGAAGGCGTGGCGCTGGCCTCGGTGCTGGCCGAGTACCTGGCGATGCTATGTGGTTTCTACCTGTTGCGTACCCAGATCAGGATTGCAATCGGTCATTTCAATCGTGCGCGTCTGCTGGCTCGCGACGCGTTAGTAAAGCTCTTTGCCGCAAATTCCAATATATTCATTCGTACCCTGTGCCTGTTGTTTGCGTTTAGTTATTTCACCGCGAAGAGTGCAAGCCAGGGTGAGGTTATCCTGGCGGCGAATGCAATCCTGTTACACCTGCAAAGTATTATGGCCTACGGGCTCGACGGTTTCGCGCATGCAGTCGAAGCACTGGCCGGCAGTGCTTATGGGGCAGGGCGACAGCGCGTGTTTCGGCGCGCGGTATGGCTCACCAGTTTCTGGGGTGCTGTTATCGCTTTACTGGCAGGGCTGGTTTACTTTGTATTTGGCGATGCAATCATAAACCTGTTCACCAGTATCGACGCGGTTGCTGATACCGCGTCGCGCTATTTGCCGTGGATGGTGATTGCGCCGATTTTGTCGGTATGGAGTTTTCAACTCGACGGAATATTTATCGGTACCGGGCATACGCGTGCAATGCGTAACGCAATGATATTTTCCTTAGTCGCATATCTGCTGTTACTGCAACTGACCATTCCGATGTTTGGTAATCATGGATTGTATTTCGGGCTCGCAATTTTCATGTTAATCCGCGCCCTGTCACTGTTATTCTATTTTCCCGGAATCGAAGCCGCGATTCGCGAAACTAGCGTGCCTGATTAATGCATCCAGTCATAATCCTGTGGGCCCATCCCCGTTCGATGTCGACCGCGATCGAACGTTATCATCTGCGTTACGATGAACCTCTGCACGCGTATAGCGAGACTCGGGAACAACATGGCAGCTGAGTCTTACAAACAGCATCGCTTCCTGCTGGGTGCATTGTTCATGGGGCATATGGCCAACGACTGGGTCGCGGGAACCCTGTGGCTGTTGGCGCCTGCTATTGCGGCCAGCATGGGGCTGGGGCCGGCGGAAGTCGGCTTGATTCTGACCATCAATGGTATTGGCGCAGGACTGGCCTATATTCCAGCGGGTGTCATCGCAGATCGCTCGACCCGTCCCGGGTTCCTGATGTTGCTCAGTTTCTGGTGGGTTGCGATCGGCTACCTGAGCGCCACGCTGGTACCGGGATTCTGGGCGATCACCCTGTTACTCGCCTTCGGCGTCATGGGTGATGCTTTCTGGCATCCGATTGCAACCGGGGTCCTGGTCAAGGAGATGCCGCAGCGGCGGGCACAGGCGCTCGGTATCCATGCCGTCGGCGGCAGCATTGGTGCCGAGGTACTCGGACCGCTCAGTACCGGATTTCTGCTGGGTTTCTTCGACTGGCAGACGACCCTGCAAATCCTGGTGCTGCCTGCCGTCCTTATGGGAATCCTGTTCATCCCGGTAGCAGCGCGTATCAGTCGTGATAATCCGGGACAGATTACCCATATCGATTTCCGCGCACTCGCGCGTCAATGGTTCAAACCCGCGGGGCTCGCCCTGATGCTGATGATGATTCTTTACAACATGGCGTTGATAGCACAACTGGCGATGGCACCGCTTTACTTCCAAAGCGAACACGGCTTGTCGCCTTTTTACGCCGGGCTGATTTTTGCAGCAATCCTGATGATCGGCTCGATTTTTCAGCCATTCTTCGGCAAGTACACGGATAGCCGGGGTCGTAAACCGCTGATATTGCTGGCTCTGTTCGGTGCCACCTTCTTTGCACTATTTGCGGGTCTTAGCGATAGCCTTTACTGGGTCATTCTGGGCCTGTTACCGGCGGTTGCAATTTTAACCGCGGTACGGCCGGTGATACTCGCAGCAGCGGTCGAATACACCGGTAAATCAGAGGCCACTACGCTGGGTATCGTGTTTACCGTGCTGGATGGCGTTGGCATGTTCGGCGCTTTGCTGGCCGGCCTGATAGGCGAATTCGAGCTGCGTTACGCATTCGTCATGGCCGCGGCGCTGGCCTTAAGTGCTGGTTTGATTTGCCTGTTCTTGAACTTTAGGACAACCGCGTTGAGTGATGATCACTCGGTTGTCTCGCAGGTCGCTAGTCCAGCTGATCCTTGATGATGTCATAGAGTTCGGGCCGGTTTGCGGCAACTTCCTCAACGCTCAGGCCTTCCAGTGAGTGTGGATATTTCAACCATTGTGCGGTTTCGTACAGGTAGTAATCCGGCTTGCGCTCGGTCTGGCTGCGTGATGGTTTGTAATAAGGCACCGCGACACGAATGTCCTGCGGTGTATTAAGCCTGGCTTTTTGCTGCAAATACGCGATTACAGCCTCGATCGTCAGGCCGGTGTCAAATACGTCGTCGACGATCAACAGGCTGTCCTCGCGGGTACAGTTCTTGACCAGGTAGTTCATGCCATGAATCTTGATTTCATGCGAGTGTCCGTCGATCCCGCTGTAAGAAGAGGTGCGGATCGCGATATGGTCGGTCTCGATACCATACCAGGCCAGTAGTTCCTGTACCGCGATTCCCATGGGTACGCCGCCACGCCAGATCGCGATCATGATGGTGGGGCGAAATCCATCCTTGATTATATCGGCGCCGAGTCGGAATGAATCCTCGAGCAACTGCTGGGCTGACAGGTACAGTTTTTCACTCATCTTGCGTGCATTAATCCAGGTCACTTGGTAGGCTTCGCAAGAATATCATACGACTTTGGACGGGCGCAGTGTATTAACCCGGTGACAATATATATCGTATTCAGGGCTTCAAGAAAGCGTTAGATCAAGGCGCGGCTTGCAGCCAATGGTCATTCCATTGGTAAAAGCCGCAACGCAGAGCTGGCGCTTTCTTGAAACCCCTTACAGGTTAATAATTAAAAAGATAGGCCATCATGTGCCTGCCCACGGACGGCGTTATCAGAACTTGCTGTAGAATAACTACAGCGGCGTTCTGATGCCTTGCTGTGAACAGGCACACGATGGCTGAATACGATATATATTGTCACCGGGTTAATAGATGCAAAAACACTTCATCGGAGAACAGGAGTTACTCGGGGATTCTTACCGACTGGCGGTGCAAATTTACCAGAGCGGTTTTCGTCCCGATTTTATCGTCGGGGTGTGGCGCGGTGGTTCCACGGTCGGGATTTACGTACAGGAATGCCTGCAGTATCTCGGTGTCGAAACCGACCATATCGCGATCCGCACCTCTTATCGCGGGCGCGACGATTATTTCAGGCAGCTGGAACAGGGCAATGAAATGCGCGCGCATGGTTTGCAGTACCTGTTCGAAAACCTGAATGCCGACGATGCGTTGTTGATCGTTGACGACGTTTACGGTACCGGACGTAACACCCATGCTGTTGTCGAGCGCCTGCAACAGAAAACCAGGCGCAACATGGCAAAAGACGTGCGTATTGCGGCACCTTACTATCGTGCCGATGCCAGCCATTTACATCCAGCGCCCGATTATTTTCTACAACAATCCAGTGACTGGCTGGTGCTGCCCTACGAATTGACCGGAATCAGTCGCGTCGAGCTCGAAGCGCACAAGCCCTGGATAGTACCGTTACTCGACGATTTGAAACCGGGCTGGCAATAATCATGAAATTTTCTTCATTGACCGAAAGAGTAAAGGGCGGTGCCGCCGATGCCTGGGACCTGCATTCGATCGCCAAGCAGGCGCGCAGCCTCGGTGACTACGTTATTGTTTTGAGCGTTGGCGATCCCGATTTCGCAACCCCCGATGCGATCATCGACGAAGCGCTGCGGGC
>CAXMSP010000156.1:0-4926 GCA_964196225.1 uncultured Gammaproteobacteria bacterium
GATGCCTGCAGGAAAACTCAGTTCTTCAATTGGCATGATAGGATGGTCTCAGGGCAGGGGTTGAATCTCGGGTAATCATAAATTAGCTCACAGTAATGTGTATAGCTGTTTCTAAATGAACCAGGCGATAATAATCAGAGATTCCCTAGCAGAGAATCTTTTCCCGTTTGGGGTCGTAGATCGCGCCTTTCACAATCGATGCCGGGCTCCGTTCACCAAAAGCCTCGACCGTAAAATTACTCTGATCGAGTAGATCGACAGGCAGGTATCCGAGCACGAGGCTCTTGCCGGTCGAGTAGCCGAAGTTGCCACTGGTAGTTTGCGCAACCACCTTGTCTCCGCAAAAAATGGCTTCGCCGCCAAACACTGACAGAGGATTATCCAGCGTAAGGCATACTAGTTTTTGCTGAACGCCTTCCTGTTTGATCTTGGCGAGAGCCTCGGAACCGACAAAATCGCCCTTGTCCCAATCGATCAGGAACTGCAGCCCGGCTTCGTAAGGATTGTAATCGGGGGTAATGTCGACACCCCAGGCGAGATAACGTTTTTCCAGGCGCAGGCTGTCGATTGCACGGTAGCCAATATTGGTGATAGCAAATTCTTCGCCGGCCGCCTGTAACTCCTCGTATACATACTGAAGGTATTCAGATGGAATATAGAGTTCCCATCCCAGCTCACCGATATAGGTAACCCGGTAGGCAAGCGCCGGTGCATAACCGACCCTGATGTCTTTTGCCGCCATGAACGGGAAAGCCTCGTGGCACAGGTCTTCGTCGCAGAGCTTTTGTAGTACTTTGCGTGCCAACGGGCCAGCTATATTGATCACGCCATAGGATGATGTAATATCGCGTATTTCTACGTTGACGGCACTGCTACGAACCCATTGCTCGCCCTGGCTCTGCCAAATGTCGCCATGTTGGGCCATGTAGGTCTTCAGGTTGGTTTCGATCCAGTGGCGGTCGCGAACGCCGAGGGCGGATCCTGTTATCAACCAAAAGCAATCCTCTGAACGGCGAATAATTGTGACATCGGCTTCGATCCCGCCGCGCTCGTTGCATAGTTGCGTATAGGTTGCGCCTCCCGGTTCCTTGTCGACATTGGCCACGGCCAGGTATTGCAGGAAACTACAGACCTGGGGTCCACTGATTTCGAATTTGGTGAACGAGGACATATCGATGAGGACGACGCCTTCACGCGCGGCCAGGTGTTCGCGGCCGATGGTGATGTCCTGTTGTGGCCGGTCGAATCCGAGGATGTCCTGCTGCGGGATATCACCGTGGGCGAACCAGTTGGCTCGTTCCCAGCCGAACTTTGATCCGAACACGGCACCCTGTTGTTTCAGGGTTTGATAGAGTGGACTGCGGCGCACGCCACGGGCTGACTCCAGCTCCTCTCCGGGCCAGTTAATTGCGTAGTACTTGCTATAACTCTCCACAGCCCGGTCGTGCAGAAACCGCTGGCCAGCGTGCAAGGGGCCGAAGCGGCGAATGTCAAATGGCCACAGATCGAGCCCGGGATCGCCATCGATAATCCAGTTAGCGACAGCTTTTCCGGCGCCACCCGAGGCGGCTATACCGGAGGTGAATGCGCATGCGCTAAAGAAATTGCTTAGACCTGGAACCGGCCCCATGATGGGTTCACCGTCGGGTGAGATCGGGATAGGTCCATTGACGATAGTACGCATGCCGAGCTCGCCGAGCACGGGAATACGCCGTATCGCAGGTTCGAAGAACTCCTCCAGGCGGTCCATATCACCATCAAACAAATGGCGCTCATTTTGCCAGGGGAAGCCTTCCTTTGGATTGACGGCATTGGTTTGCCGTTCCCACCCACCGATGGCCAGCGCACCCGGTTCCGGTTTGGCATAGAATCCACCGTCCGGATCGCGTAGCGCCGGCAAGCCATCGGGGATCAGGTCGGATTTCTCGGTCACCAGGTATTGATGCTCGACCACGCCAGCGGGGATTTCTACACCCGCCATCCAGCCAACCTGGCGCGCCCAGAGCCCCGCGGCATTGACCACCGTTTCCACTTCGATGTTACCCTGTTCGGTGACTACATGGGTGATGCGATCACCATCGCGCAACAGGTCGCTAACCATCACGCCTTCGAAGATTCTGCCACCGTTGGCACGGATGCCTTTTGCGTAGGCCTGGGTCAGACTATTCGGATCTATGTACCCATCAGCCGGGATGAAAGCGGCGCCGACTAAATCAGCGGTTTCAATCAGAGGATAAACATCGCGCGCTTCGTTCGGGGTTAACAGGTTCATTTCAAAGCCAACCGCCTGTGCAGCGGAATAAGACTTGAGCAACTCCTTCCAACGGTCCTGCGTTTGGGCCAACCTGATACTGCCAAACTTACGCCAGTCGATTTCCTGACCGGTGTCTTCGACCAGACTATCGAACAAATGCACGCTATCACTCATCAGGCTCATCAGGTTTTGCTGCGAACGAAATTGCCCGACTAATCCAGCAGCGTGCCAGGTAGCACCCTCGGTCAGATGTGACTTTTCGAGCAGAACGACCTCCCTTTCGCCGGACCGGGTCAGGTGATACGCAATGCTGGTACCAATCACGCCACCGCCAATGATGACGATGCGAGCGCTAGTCGGGAGTGATGCCGCCATGAGTTTGTCCTGCTAAGCTGTATTTGCGATTTATTTATGTTTGCGGCGACGGCGGTTGGGGCGCCGTTCACGCACAGGAATCTTGCTACCGATATCAAGACGCTTCCATCCTTCCTGCAGCATCGCGTCACCCGCGACCATTCCTTCGAATTCGGCGCGGATACGAGCATCGACATCGGGATCGAATGCAGCCGAATTTGGCGCGGAAAGAATATCAAACGCCTTATTCATCGCCCGCTGATGAATCGTCGAGCTGCCTTCCAGCTCCCAATGCTCGCGTAGTTTTCGATCAGCCAGTTCGGGCATGAAAGTTGACGTATGCATACGTTCCAGGGTCGCAGGATTTGCCGCGAACATGCCCGCCGGGCCGGTTTCCTTAATCTCCTGTAACGAGGCGGCTTCTTTGGAAAATCCGAATCCTTCACGTACCCGCTTGATCATCAGTGCAATTTCGTTGTCGATCGTGGCCTGGCCGAAATCGAACGACATTAACGCGTCTTGCAGGCCACCCATAACGATAAAATCGGCACCGGACATTGCTCCCATTAGCGGTGACATGCCTTTTTCGAAACCCGCCTGGGCATCGGCGACCTTGGAATTGGTCAAGCCAAGATATCCGCCCGCTGGCACGTTATAAAAACGTGCCATTTGGCAAACTGCGGAATTCATCATGCCGATTTCGATCGCACCCGGTGCATAGGCACCATCGCGCATATCGGCAAAAACTGGTAGAAAATTATAAATTTGCTCGGTTCCTGCTTTGGACATTTGTGCCAGCGTCGCTGCTGCTAGCCATTCGGCGTTCATGATGACCAACATACCGGGTAATGTCAGCGGTGTACTCAGTCCACCCATTGGCGCGATCGTGCCGTAAGCGGTAATGCCGTGTTCGGCAAAGTACATCAGCGTATCGGTACTGTCGAAATCCATGGTCAGAGGCGAGACAATCGAGCAATAGCCGAAATTAATAAATGGTCGCTGCCAGAAAGCTTGTTTCGAACCGGCAATGAGTTCGCCCAGATTGATTACCTGTTCGGCTTCGCGGATATTGTAAACTGAGGTGCGGACCGGTTTGACGCAGTTCTTTAGTGCCGTGTAGAAACGAGTCAGGCTAAATTGATCTCTGGGTGCGTCATCAGCTAGAGTTGAGATCGAAAACAGGTCAAAACCTGGTAATTCGTTTACCAGGTGAGCAATACGCGCGATATCATCGGACCTCGAGCGGCGTGTTATGCCGGTCACGGGATCGACAATATCCGGCGCCGAGCTCGCTGTTGCGATAACCGGCAGTTTGCGTGGAAACGTCACATCGTAGGCAGGATCGCGACCACGCAGGGTGATCGTCGGTGGTACCAGTGCACGGTATTTTTCGACAGCCGCTGAAGGGATGCGTACCATTTCTGTTTCGTGATCGACTATCGCACCGTGTTCGGCAAAGCGTTTTCTTGCTTTTTCGTTGCGAACAAGCAGGCCTACTTCCTCAAGAATCTCGAGAGAAGACTCATGTACGTAGCGGATATCGTCACTTGTCAGGTAGCTAAAGAAGTTCATTGCACCCGTATCCAGAGCTTGTTTTTGGTGGGGAAACTTTAGGCAGCACCCTGACTTGCGTCAAACTATAAATACTGTCACTATCTATAAGTAAAACTTATTCGAAGTTAAACCCTTGCGACGTCCACGACTCAATATTTTACGCACCTTTGAAGCGGCTGGGCGGCGGTTGAGCTTTTCCCTGGCCGCTGAAGATCTGAAGATTTCACAGGCAGCGGTGAGCCAGCAAATGCGCCAGCTGGAGGCTTATCTGAACACGCCTCTGTTTGTGCGGCATCATCGCCGATTATCCCTGACCAGCACCGGTCAGGCTTATCTGGAAGCTGTACACAAAGCGCTGGACCGGCTCGATTCAATTACCGATCAGTTGTTCCCAGATCGCCAAAATCAGGTCGTGACCTTGCGTTGTACTTCGGTCGTTGCGACACTCTGGCTGGCTCCTCAGATCGGAGCACTGCAAAAACTTCATCCCAACATCGATCTACGCATCAATACCCTCGATCAAAGCTACGATAGCCTACAATTTCCAACCACAGATCTGGAAATCTTCATCCACAGGACAGGTGCCCCCGGTCCCTATACGAAGAAGCTTTTAACCTCGACGATAACGCCGGTATGCTCGCCCAAACTGTTTTCTAATCGTCAGCGACTAGATGAACCGGCTGATGTTGTTGCACATGAGCTGATCCATGTGCTTGGTTACGACGATGACTGGCACCGATGGTTTCGTAGCTATGGGTTGAATG
>CAXMSP010000157.1:0-4466 GCA_964196225.1 uncultured Gammaproteobacteria bacterium
GAAGCGGCTTTGAGTCATCCCTATACGCGCTTAACCCCTGATCATGTGATTGCTGCGGTTGAAACCACCGGCAGGCTTAGCGATGCCCGTATTCTGGCATTAAATAGCTATGAAAATCGCGTCTACCAGGTAGGCATCGAAGATGAAGACCCGGTCATCGTTAAGTTCTATCGACCCAACCGTTGGAGCATGTCGCAGATCGACGAAGAACACCGCTTTACCCAGTTTCTGTTCGATCATGAAATTCCGGTGGTACCGCCATTGGTGATAGATTCTGACGCGGAGTATCCGACCCTCGGTAGCTATGATGACTTCTGGTTTTCAATCTATCCGCGCCAGGGTGGTCGTGCGCCGGAACTCGATAACCTCGATCATTTACACCTCTTGGGACGATTCATCGGCCGTATTCATGCGGTTGGGCAAGGATTTCGATTTGAGCATCGCATCCGGATGTCGGTAGATCGAGCCAGCGAAAATGTGAATTACCTGTTGGAGGCCGGATTCATACCGTCAGATCTTGAAGCAGCGTACCGCGCGATAACCAGCGAGGTTCTGTCTGCCATACAAGCACGGCGACCGGACGTCGAGCCCTATCAGCAAATCACGTTGCACGGTGACTGCCATAGCGGTAACGTGCTGTGGCGCGACGACTGTCCTCATTTCGTCGACTTCGACGACGCCATTACCGGACCTGCAATTCAGGATTTATGGATGCTCCTATCGGGCGATATTGTCAATCAGCAGCGCCAGCTGCTGGAAATCATCGAGGGTTACGAAATGTTTCAGCCTTTTGATGTGCGTGAGCTTAAGCTGGTCGAGCCGTTGCGCGCGATGCGCGTGCTTTATTTTAGCGCCTGGTTGGCTCGACGCTGGGACGATCCAGCCTTTCCGCTCGCCTTTCCGTGGTTCAATACCGAGCGTTACTGGTCGGAATATATCCTCGAGCTCAAGGAATTGCTGAGCGGTTTGCAGCAAGAGCCGATAACCATGCCCGATATATAAATTCGAGGCAAAAAAAGGCCTCCGAAGAGGCCCGCAAAATATTGCGCGATTAAATCGTAAGTTACTGAGAGTTGCTAATCCGGAGCATTCTCAGATCAGGACCGGGTCGCTGTTATTTAGCTAGCGAACACCTGCCCCGGGGTCTTAACCAAACCAAAAACCTCGTTTTCATGATGAATAATGTGACATTATTCATATAAAAAGTGCGATTTTGTTACTTAACGGCACGAAGTATCCTCCGAATTCCCACGCAAAACATCACCCAAATGGGTTAAATTGGTCTGGTTATGGCATATTTGCAGATCGATTTTCAGGTCAGCGATTAAGGCACTATATCAATGGATTTAAGTTATAAATTCGATCAATCCCTGCGCGAGTTGATTTCGCAGAATCTGAATCAGCATGATGTATCCGAGCTGGACCGAGCTGGCCTAAAGCACGCGGCGGTTGCGTTTACCCTCGTTGAGTGCAGCGAACCGGCCTATATGGGCAATATTCCGCATCTTGCTGAGGCGTGTGAGCAGGCCGCTTTCATCCTGACAACACGTGCGGCGAAGCTATCCAGCCATGCTGGTCAGCGTGCTTATCCCGGCGGAAGGATGGACCAGGGTGAAACCGTCGAACAGGCTGCATTGCGCGAACTCGAGGAGGAAGTCGGATTAAGCCTGGATGCAAGCCAGGTGCTCGGTCGCCTGGATGATTATGCGACACGTTCTGGTTTTGTTATTACGCCGGTAGTGGTCTGGGGCGGAAAGGATGTCCATTTAATTCCGAATCCCGATGAAGTCGCCCAGATCCATCGTATCCCGCTAAGTGAGTTGTTGCGAGAAGACGCGCCGATACTTGATTCGATAGCGGAAAGTGAGCATCCGGTACTGAAAATGCCATTGGGTGACGATTGGTTTGCCGCGCCCAGTGCCGTAATCGCGTACCAGTTTCGCGAGGTTGCGTTACTGGGCAGAAGTACCCGCGTGGTGCACTACGAGCAACCTTATTTCGCGTGGACCTGAACCCAATAATGTCGCCCTACCACTCCGACCTATCGGAATGGCGAGGTTACAGGAATGACGAGGACATATAGATGAGCTTTGCTGATTTCATAAAGACCAATCGAGAAGTCTTTGTTCCTATGTTCGAGCCCGTTTTAACGGCTGAAAATAGCGTTTACATGGAATTGTCGAGTGCCGACAACACCTTTGAAGGTTTGAGCGAAACCGAAATTGATGCGGAAGTGTTTAACAGGATCGAGAAAGCAGGAGCAATCGCAGGAGTGGGCGGCTACCTGGAAAATCGCTCTGTCTACCGCGATACCGAACTGTTCCAGGGCGACGAGGAGCGCTGTATCCATATTGGCGTCGATGTTTTCATGCCTTCCGGAACACCGCTATTCGCACCACTCGACGGGGAGGTGCAGAGTTTTGCCAATCGGCAGGTTAGCGGTGACTATGGCCCGGTCATTATCCTGCGACATCGTCCAGGCGATTTCGAGTTTCATAGTCTGTACGGGCATTTAGCGGAGGCTTCGCTTGAAGGTCTCTATGATGGCAAGCCAGTTGCCAGTGGTGAAAAAATTGCTGAAATTGGTCCGCGGCCGGTTAACGGTAACTGGACCCCACACCTCCATTTTCAACTGATTCAGGACATACAGGATTATCACGGAGACTATCCCGGAGTAGTGCGCCCGGCCGATCTCGAATTCTTCAAGCGGAATTGCCCGGATCCTTCAATGTTGATAATCACGTGACTCAGGGAAAAGCTTGCGCGACGATTTGCAACCAGAACGCGCCGATAACCAGCATTACGATTGCATAAGGCCAGTTCCAGAAGGCAAGTTTCCAGCCAGGTATGCCATAACGACCCTGAAACACCAGGTTGGTGCCGGACAGAGGATTCGAGCAGGTACCGAGATGCCAGGCGAACAGGAAGGTTGCCGCGAGCAGGTTGGGATCGGGATTCAGCGTCATGATCATCGGTGCGAAGCTCGATATCATGATAATCGGGTGAATCCCACAGAACGCGCACAACAGCATGATGGCCAATACCTCGGCTGCGGTGATCGCATTGAACTGGTCGAAAGGGTTTTCAAAAACGCCGTGCGTGATCAGAGCCGAGATGCCCCCGGCGAGGACACCCGCCGCGAGGAACAGGCACAATTCATTGACGATTCTGGGCAAGCCATTGGTAACGTAAGTTTTAAGTCGTTCGATCGAACCGATCATCCCATGACGCGAAATGAGGACCGAACAGGTCACCAGTAGCGCGCTGATTGCAATCAGCACCAGGATTGGAGTCGTGAGGAGCAGTTGCGATATCGATACCACGGTGATAATCAAGATTGCCGGAATCTTGAGCGCACTCAGATGGGTCGGGTAGCCGACAAAAGATTCCATCTCATTTGGATAACGGATGTGGGCTTCGAGATAAACGCCGATAAAGCCGATCAGCATGAACGGAAATCCAGCCACGATAATCCACAACAGGCTCGCGTCGCTGACATAGGTTAACACTACGGCCATGGCGGCGAAGAAGGGCGACCAGGTGGAGACGCCACAAAATATCCGGGTAAAGGTCTGAGCGGTGAAACGATCCAGTGGGCGCCTGCGATGGATACGATCTGAAATCAGAATCGGCGCCGAAATGTTGATGATAGAGCTCGAAATGTTGAGCCCGAATATTGTTTGCAGAAAAGCCTTTTTGCCGACCGGCAGGATTTCCTCTTGCTCAGTTTCGGGAATCACTACCAGACGCAGGAAACCGACTGCCGCGATCATCGTCATCAGACCGGTGTTCGCGCTGATCAATGCATTCGTGTCCACCACCACCGAGTGTTGCCGTGCATAGACAATCATGGCGATGCCGATTAACAAGATGAGCGACACCTGGACCTTGAGCACGTGCGAAGTGTCGATAAACAATAGTAATGCCGCCAACCACGCGGCGACGCCGGCGATCAATAGAAGACTGGACTCGGAGCCGAGCAGTTTTAATTCCGTCAGGATCGTGATGACGACCATCGACAGAATTAAAACTCCGGCTATTTTATGACGTATGGGGTCGGCGGATTCGCTGATCTCAGTTCCAGAATTGAAGATAAAATTGTCGCCAATATTACTCGAAACATGACGTCAGCATTAACCATTTTGGCTGGACTTCGGCTTACTGCTCTTTATACTGATTATCGAAACTAATAAAACCGTTCTAATTTCAGGGAAGTCGATGCCATCTGAGTCGCTTAATCGCAAGCTCACCGCGATTCTTTATACCGATGTCGCCGGTTACTCGCGCCTGACCGGTGGTGACGAGGAAGGCACGCACCGACAGGTTATGGAGGTTCTGGATTACGCCAGTCAGCAGATAACGGATGCAGGAGGCAATGTCCTGCGCTACGCAGGTGATGCGATTCTGACGGAATTTTCAAGCGCGGTTAGCGCCGTTAAAACGGCTGTCGAAATCCAGCGCGAGAT
>CAXMSP010000158.1:0-17833 GCA_964196225.1 uncultured Gammaproteobacteria bacterium
CTGCACATCGTTCACGCCTGGACAGCTATTGGAGAAGGCTTTTTGATGGGCGGTTTTGCGGCAAGGCCAGAGGAAGAAGTCGTTAGTTACGTCGAAGAGGTAGAGCAACATCATAGTCAAAATTTAAGCATATTAATAAACGAGATCATCGATAATTTAGGATCGGATGCCATGGAGTATCTGAAGCCGGAAAAACACTCAATAAAAGGATATCCACGGAAAATAATTCCTGAACTTGCTGCAGAAATCAGGGCGGACCTCGTCATCATGGGTACGGTTGCTCGTATAAGTCTTTCAGGATTTTTCATGGGTAATACGGCGGAAGATATTCTCAGTCAACTGGATTGTTCGTTAATGGCAATTAAACCTCAGGGATTTAAGACACCTGTGACTTTAGATGAATAATATGGCGTGGCGACTTGTTGCCCGGATATCTATTTCGTTACAGATGCGTCGCTACAGATAAACTCACAATACAGACCTCCAGAGTTCCATGCCCGGGATTTTACGGAATATACAGATTAATGAATGGCCAATAGGATCGTTAATAGCCCTTTGGTAATGATTTCTGAGAGTCTGTTGTGGGTCGTTAACGGCTGCTTGTGAAAATTATCCGAGTGCCCGGTGTGTGCCGATTGCAGAAGCCCAGGAAGTGATTTTCAGTGTCTGCTTAGAAATAAAGCAAAAACATAAGTTAAGCAAATATTCTGCCGATTTCGTCATCCCATGTTTTTGCAGCCCCCTTCCTTACCATTCGCCCAACACGCACTGCCTCCCGAATTTCATCGTCACTGGCAAGCTCCTCGCGTGCTTTAGCGAAGTGAAACTTGAAACAGGGAGCGCAGTTTGCTGTAACCGCAGCACCGATAGCGATTAGTTCCTGCGTCTTCTTGTCCATGGTTATGCTCCTGTCTTAATTTACCTGCTTCCTTGCTGGTTCGTGGCCCGCGTTCATCAATCGCCCCAGATACCGTTGCTCATTGAGGTAAAATTGAACGAAAGGGCATATCGGAGAGCTGTATACCTTCATAGTTCGATCTCCATTTGTCGATTAACCACTAAGATGCATAAGATGATCACATCCGAAGAGATAGTGGCAGACGGGTATGACATCGTGAACAGTGCAAGCTGCCGCGAAAAACAACACCACAAAGGCCAGCGAGAAGATTATCGATCTGTAATATTGGTCTATCCAGACATTGAGGGTGTGCATGAATCTCTACTCCTGACAGCAATCGCTGCCTCATCTGCTCAGTTAACCTGATTGAGGCAAGGTTACCTGGCTAAATCTTTATCATTCCTGTTTTCCTTGATGGTGGGTGTGCTGATGGGAATGCTTGCGGCCAAACCAGGTTACGGAGACCAATAGAGCGATGCCGGCGATGATGAGAACTATGGGAGCTAGCGGTGTTTGCACATCAAGATATTCCCATAAACCTCCAATTCCGAATCCAATTCCGACAACGACCCAGAAGAACTCTACATTAATTCCCAAGAGACGCCGTAAGGCTTGCATGCCCAGGATTATGGCTGCCACTCCTAATAATCCAACTCCGAACCCGACATTAGCTATCCACGCAATACCTACCCAGATGAAAAACAAAGCCCAACCAATAGCATCCACCTTTCTTGCTCGATGGTGATGATCCATAAAATGCATCATCTTCTCGAAGTCAGGTTTTCCATCCGCACCGAAACAATGTTTCATCATATCCATCATGACATCCTCTATTCAGGCAAATACAGGAAAAACATAATTATCTAACAGCTGCTAGCCCATGCTGTTGATGTGAGTCAAATTATTGAGATAATGAGGACCTAACTTGATAGCTTCAGCCGACAGATGAGAGTCCGCTTATGGCCGAAGGTCGCCACTGAGCTTGAGAATTTCAGTGTCTCCTTTGGAGAAATCGCCTGGTTATTTGGGGGAAATTCTTAAATTTCGGATTAGGCAGTAGTCGTTAGCATCAATCTCTTAAAAAGCAGACCCCCAGAAATTACAGATGAGGGGCAGCTACCGACCCGAAGCGAACTAACGATCCACCACAAAAACTGCTAGATGGTCTAAGGTGCTCTATTTCTGCAGCATGTCATCCATGCTGTAAAAGCCATTTGGTTGGCTACTGATCCATACCGCAGCGTCCAGGGTCGCCCCCGCGAATGCCTTGTTATCGGTAACTCTGCTCGTAATTTCAAGGCGTTGCCCGGGGCCCGCAAAAAATACGGTATTCTCACAGACGACCTCACCACCTCGCAGTGATGCGAATCCAATTTTACCGCGCTCGCGTTCCCCGGTTTCCCCACAACGCGCGTTGACCATAACATCAGACAATTTCACACCTCGTCCGGCAGCGGCATACTCGGCAAGTTCCAATGCGGTCCCTGAGGGCGAGTCAATCTTAACCCTTGGGTGAAAATCGAATATCTCAATATCAAACTCATCGTTCAACAGCCGCGCTGCAGTTTTAATGAGTTCATACATAGCCATAACCGATACACTCATGTTCGCCCCTAATATGATCGGCAAAGACTGACCGGCATCGACTAACATTGCGTGCTGTGATTCCGAAAAACCAGTTGTTGCAACCATAAGGGGAGTCTGGTTTTCAATCGCCGTTGGTATCAAACTCATAGTGGCCGATGCCGCGCTGTAGTCAACAATGACATTGGATTCCTTGCATACGGCAACAATATCGTCAGTAACCTCCAGGCCCAGCGGTGCCAGCCCAGCTAGGGCCCCGAGATCCTTTCCGAGTTCTGGCGACTCAGACCTCTCGCATCCTCCAGCAAGTGTGCATTTGTCGCTTTCATGGATTGCCTTGATAAGCGTCCTACCCAAATGGCCTGCTGCACCAAATAGTCCTATTTTTGTCATCGTTTCCTCAATCCAGCTATGCGTAGGTGAACGAAGACTATACAGTGGATATCCAGGCATATATACACTGCAACATATGTTCAGTATTGTGCACAGCTCGAATGGCTATCGATATTTTATGGGCGTCCTCTACGTGCCGAAAGCAGAGGTTATGGACTATATCCGACCCAACCGAGACACTCATGCCTTTGCTCAACTTCGCACGTAGCGGGCACTTTGTTCGACCGCATGCGCTTGTTAGCAGTGTTACACCCAGACATCATTCTCGGCGGTTAACTCGCTATCAGACTCTCCAGTATTTACAACACCTCTAGGCTCAATAAGCATAATCTTGCACTCACTAAGTGCAGCTGGCTTGTGTTCCACGCCCTTAGGAATCACAAACATTTCACCCGACTCTAGAGTTACTTTGCCATCTCTAAACTCAATATCTAATGTGCCTTCAAGCACAATGAATACCTCATCCGTATCGGGGTGGTCATGCCAAACAAATTCACCTTGTACTTTTGCTAGCTTGAATTGGTAGTCATTCATTTCGGCAATCACTCTAGGAGACCAATGGTTGTCGAATTTTGAAAGCTTCTTAGCAAAGTTAATTGATTCATAATTCATAATTCATATTTTCTCCAAACTGCTAACGCTTCGCATCAGTGGCCCAGCTTTGCTGGGTCTGACTGCATAGGCTTGTTAGGCAGCCTTAACGTGCCGTTCCCAACAAAACAGACTTGTCCTTTAATAGTTACGCTCAACTCGGAACCGCCTTGAACAGAAGCATATAGCTCGCTTGGCCGATTGAGAAACCGCCCCTGTGCCAGAACAAGGCTATTACCAGTTGAGGCCCTCTTATGCGTAACCAGGTATGCCGCGGCTGGCCCCACTGCAGTACCAGTTGCGATATCTTCGACACGACCATCATTATCCCAAGTGCGCCCTTCGAGACGATCTACCTGGAAAACATAGACAAATTTGGCACCCACTGTTGCTAGCAGGGTCTCAAAATCTTGAACTACGATTTGGGCGTGCTCAAGGTTTGAATTGATCGGCACGATTAAGTAAGGAAGTCCTGTTGAAACAACCTGTAACGGAAGATCAGGAGCCAAATCAGTAATTGAAAGGTTCAGCGCTTTTAAGAAAGCCTCATTCTTTGCCGCTGGAATCGGCGGCTCTACGGTTGCAACGCCTTGATCCATTTCTGCAACATAAGACTTACCCTGGCGGCGGCTCACCGCGTTGATGCTCCGGTCCTGCATGGCAAACTCAAGATGTGCTACATCCTGCGTAGAAAATAACTCAGAATGTAGCAACGCCGCCGCACCGATGACAGGGTGCCCTGCAAATGGAAGTTCCTCCTCCATGGTGAAGATTCGAGCGTTAAATCTTGATGATTGTTCGATACGACGTAGAAAGATTGTCTCGAACTGACGCATCTCCTGGGTGATGCTCTGCATGACATGTGTGGGCAACTCCTCATCAAGCAAGAACACACTCAAGCCGTTGCCGGACAATGGTACGCGGGTGAATACATCAACGAGCCAGAAGGGGAGTGTTCGTAGAGTCACAGTAGTTGCCTAACGCCTCGCATCAGCGGCCAAAGTACACGCGAAGCGGGCGAATCGGTCCGACTGCAACCGCTTCTTATATTGTGGCACTAAAATTCTAAACGAAAGCATAAATAAGAAACCCACCGAATGCTGCTGCAAAAACACCACCAACACGACCATATGGTTTTAAGAAAATTAGTGCCCACGACATTAGCCTGTGAAAGTTGTGGCGCCCCATTGCAGCCAAAGATAAAGCAGCAACAATAGAGAGCCAACCAAGAATTTCAATTACTAATGGAAACTTGGATAGACCGGATTGATTTATCAGCAAAACGCCAATAATCAGCCTCACTACAACCGCTAGAATATGTATTACTAACTTATCAAGATTACTTCTTAGATATCCAAATATAACTTCTGGATTAATAAAGATTACTACTCCAGCCAACAGAGTCAGAGCGCCAAATATAATTATCAATTCGGTCATATTCTATTTTAGAGCAACATAACAGCTGATTAAAAGGTACTTGACCTAATAACATATTATCACTGTTGCCGGGCGTCCGCTTCTGGCCGTTTGTCGCCGCTGAACTCTTTGTTTTGAGCGTCCGCTTACGAGAAAATGAACCCTCGCGAGAGGGAAGCATGTATCTGCTAACGACGGTGAGCTCAACCGATCGATGCAATACATGTGTTGAATCTCTCTGCCGGCACCTCTATAGCTGGAAGAACATATGTCGCACCCAGAACTTTACCGCCGCGCCTGTGCAAGGCTAGAATCGCCGGATTAACTTCGTAGCAGGGTTTTTATAATGGCTGCCACACCCTACAACCCCACTGGTGAATATCAGCCGGAATCGACTATCGGTCTGCCGACACTTTATGCCTGGCCGCCGCGCCCGCTGGCGGCGCTGAAATACCTGTTCTTCGATATGCTGTTTCCGTGGGGGTATTTATATATTGGAATGGCTTTTATCTCCTGGTATTACCTGACACCGGCGCTGGCTGACATGGCCAAATTTCAAATCGGCTGGATTGCACAGATCTGGCTGCGCAATGCTGCCTTGCTGACGCTGGTGGCGGGAGGTTTGCACTGGTGGTTTTATATGCGGCGCAATCAGCAGCGCAAATACAAGTACCACGATAAATGGCCGGCCACCGACAACCAGGTTTTCCTGTGGGGTAACCAGGTCTGGGATAACGTGTTCTGGAGCATCGTCTCCGGGGTCACTATCTGTACCGCTTACGAGGCGGTTACTTTCTGGATCTACGCCAATGAATTTTTAAGCGTACCGTCGGTCGGGGATTACCCGATTTATTTCCTGGTTTGCGTCTGGGCCGTATTTTTCTGGGGGATCATCCATTTTTATTGCGTGCATCGTTTCATGCACTGGCAGCCGGTTTACAAGATCGTGCATGAACTGCACCATCGCAATGTCAATACCGGCCCCTGGACCGGCATTTCGATGCATCCGCTCGAACACCTGCTTTATTTCAGCGTGTTCATTCTGGTATGGTTCGTGCCGGTACACCCGGTCATCGTTGTGCTGTTGAGCCTGTTCATGAGTATCGGTCCAGCACCGTCGCACTCAGGCTTCAACTTCGTCGAGATCAGGGGTATGCGCTTTTTTACTGGTGATTGGTGCCACCAATTGCACCACCAGTATTTTAATTTCAATTACGGCAACACCGGCGCACCGCTGGATAAGGCATTCGGCAGCTGGCACGACGGCAGCAGGGAGTCGCTGCTGGACCAGAAAGAACGCCTGCGTAAACTGCGTCGACAAACTACCTGAGTTATTCAATGTCTGACCCTGAACCTGGCGCACGCACCAAACGCAACCGGCGCCGCCGCGCTTCCGGCGCGAGCCCGTCACTTCGTCATCTGGGCGGCAGTGTCGGCGGGCGTTACCAGCCTTTGAATGAAGCTGACCTGCCCGTGGTCGACCAGGCAGTGCGTGAAATTCTAGAGGACGTCGGCATGTCGGAGGCGCCCGGGATTGTCGTCGAACAGGTCACGGCGGCAGGTGGCAGCCTCGACCAGGACGGCCGCCTGCACTTTTCCGCGGACTTGATCGATCGTGCGCTGAACAGCTTTGCAAGGGATTTTTCACTCTGCGGTCAAAAGCCCGAACACGACATGCAGCTTGGCGGCAGACGTGTGCACGTGGGTTCCGGCGGCGCCGCACCGATGATCATGGACCTGGAAAGCGGGCAATACCGGGAGTCGACTTTGAGCGATCTCTACGACGCGGCGCGCGTGGTCGACAGCCTCGAACATATTCATTTTTTCAGCCGTTCGTTAGTGGCGCGTGACATGCCCGACCTGCGCAGCATCGATATCAATACCGCCTACACCTGCCTGGCCGGTACCACCAAGCATGTGTTCACTTCGGCATCGCTGGCTGAACACGTGGAGGAAATCGCGGAGATGTGTTTTATCCTGGCGGGTTCGCGCGAGGCATTTTACGCACGACCCTTCCTGTCGCTGAATATCAATACGCCGGTACCGCCGATGCGTTTCGACGCTGATTCCTGCGAAGTTATGGCCGAGGCCGCGCGCCTCGGCATTCCCTTGCATTCGAATACCTTCGGCCAAATGGGTGCCTCGAGCCCGGTGACCATCGCCGGTACCGTTGCGCAGACCATTGCCGAGACCCTGTCCGGCATGATTTTCGCGTGGCTGGTCAATCCCGAGGCAAAGATTATCTTCGGCACGCGCCCGCTGGTTACCGATTTGCGCACCGGCGCGATGAGTGGCGGTAGCGGTGAAGCCGCGATTACGATGGCGGCGAGCGCGCAGATGGCGAATTACTATGATCTACCCAACTCGACTATTGCCGGTGCCACCGACAGCAAGACCGCGGACGCGCAAAGCGGTTATGAGAAATGCCTGACGGTATCACTTGCGGCCCAGGCGGGCTCCAACCTGATTACCCAGGCCGGCGGCATGCAGGCGAGCCTGATGGGATGCGCGCTCGAAAGCTACGTGGTCGATAACGATATGCTTGGCAGCATCATGAAATCCCTGACCGGGATCGAGGTGAGCGAGGCGACCCTCGCGGTGGCGACGATAGACGAGGTAGTGCACGGTGACGGTCACTTTCTCGGCCAGCCGGAAACCCTGCAACGCATGCAAACCGATTTTGTTTATCCCGAGATCGGCGACCGGCGCCCGATCGACGAATGGGAAGCGGATGGCTCGAAAGACATCCATGAAGTTGCGCGCGAGCGTACCCGACAGATTCTAAAGCAACATTATCCGAAGCATATTTCTGCCGAGATGGACCGGAAATTACGCGACAGGTTTGATATACGTTTGTCCGCGGAGGCGATGGGACAGTAATGAAAATAGCAATATTTGGCGTGGGCGCGATGGGTTCAGTCTATGCCGGGCTCATGGCCGAGGCCGGACATGAGATCTGGGCGGTGGATATCTGGCAGGATCACGTCGATGCGATTAATAAGACCGGCCTGCGTGTCGAGGGTGCGAGCGGAGATCGCGTGGTGCGGGGCATCAAGGCAACTACCAATGCGGAAGATGTCGGCAACTGTGATCTGTACGTACTCGCGACCAAGGCCTCGGGCGTCGGCGCGGCGGCTAAAACGATTGCGCCGCTAATGGGGTCAGAGTCAGTCGTAATTACGATCCAGAACGGCCTCGGGGCAGGGGGGCGCATCGCCCAGTTCATGGAAACCGAACGGGTTCTGCTCGGTGTTGCCGATGGCTTCGGCGCGTCGATGAAGGGGCCGGGTCACGTGCATCACAACGCAATGAACCTGATCCGGGTCGGCGAAATGAACGGTGGCATGAGCGAGCGGTTGGAGCGAATCACCGGGGTCTGGCAGCAAGCCGGTTTCAATGCGAAAGCGTTCGAGGATATCGACCAACTGATCTGGGGCAAGTACATCTGCAACGTTGCCTTCAGTGGTCCCTGCACCGTGTTTGACTACACCCTGGGCGAGTTGATGGCGGATCCGGCTACCTGGTCCATCGCACAGGGTTGTGCGCTCGAGGTCTATGCGTTGGGACAGGCCAGGGACATCGCCTTTACCTTTGACGACCCGATTGAATACATCACCGCGTTCGGCCACAAGATGCCCGACGCGCGTCCGTCGATGTTGCTGGACCACCACGCTGAACGCCCATCGGAAATCGACGCGATCAACGGCATGGCGGTCGAACTCGGACAGCAACTTGGCATACCGACGCCTTACAACGAGGTACTAACCGCGGTAATTCGTCAGCGCGAAGCCGGTTTCGGCTGAATCAAGTGACCTGGTCCGGTGAGCAGCCTGCGATGATTTTTGTTTTTAAATTGCTCTCAATTTTTTTGCGACTGGGTTAAATTAGGCCGATTATTGATCCATGACCAGTATGTCTATGTCTGAAGTCAGCAGCAATGGAAGCGTCTATGAACTGAGCGGACCGGCCGATGCGCCGGTCATAGTTCTCATTCATGGGCTCGGATTAAACCGCCATGTCTGGGATAGCTACGCGTCCCGGTTGGCGCATCGTTACCGGGTTTTGAATTACGATTTGTTCGGACATGGAGAAACTGTTCCGCCGCCGGGAAAACCATCGCTGACGCTGTTTTCCGAACAGTTGCTTGGTCTGCTGGATGAACTCGCGATAGATCGATGCTCGATGATTGGTTTCTCCCTCGGTGGCATGATTAATCGTCGTTTTGCGATGGATCATCCCGAGCGCCTGCGCGCACTGGCAATATTGAACTCTCCGCATGAACGTGAACCCGTAGCACAAAAGCTGGTCGAGCAGCGCGCACTCGATTCGGCCGCCGGTGGTCCCGGTGCGACGCTCGATGCAACCATCGAGCGCTGGTTTACGGCTGAATTCCGTGCTGCAAACCCTGAGTACATTGCCACGGTGCGTGACTGGGTGCTGGCGAATGATCCCGAAAACTATGCCCTATGCCGGCAGGTGTTGGCCTTTGGTGTCGTCGAGCTAATTCGACCAAAGCCGCCGATCACTCATCCCACGTTGATCATGACCTGCGAAAACGACAGCGGCAGTACTCCGGAAATGAGCCAGTCTATTGCCAGTGAAATCACGGGATCACAGGTTATCGTCATGCCGGGTTTGCAACACATGGGGCTAACCGAAAATCCTTCCTTTTTTATCACCGCGCTGGTGGATTTTCTGGAAGATCTTCCGGATACTTAAGACTTTTTCAAGGGGCCAGTTATGAAAAAAATGTCCGGGGGACAGGCTGCAGTCGCATCCCTGCAGGCGGAAAAAGTTGAACATGTATTTGGCCTCATAGGCTCGGCCACGATGGAAATGTTCGACGCACTCTATGACGCGAGCGAAATCAATTTCATCGGCATCCATGACGAGCGCACCGGCACGCATATGGCCGATGGTTATGCGCGCGCATCCGGCAACGCCGGGGTCGTTCTTGCCGGGCAGAACGGCCCAGGTGCGACCAACCTTGTGACGGGCCTTGCCCAGGCTTATGCCGCCTTTTCTCCGGTGGTATCGATCGCGGGTTCATTGTCTTCGGCGCATGTCTATCGCGATGCTTTCCAGGAAGTAGATCAGCAGGCATTGTTTAAACCCATTACCAAGAAAACCTGGACCGTGACGCAAACCAGCCGAGTTCCGGAAATGTTCCGCGAGGCGTTCCGTACCGCGATGACGCCACGCAGGGGTCCGGTGCAACTCAATCTACCGCGTGACGTATTGTCCGAGGTCAGCGAGTTTCCCGACTTCCAGCAACCCGGGAGTTACCGCTCGCAGAATGTACCAGGGGCGAGCGAGGAGTTGATCAAACAGGCAGCGGCACTGTTACGCCAGGCCCGACAGCCGGTTATTGTTACCGGTGGCGGCATCAAGAACACGGGTGGACACGAGGATGCGCTGGCGCTCGCCGAAGCCCTGAATGCTCCGATCATTCTCGCACCGGGGCATGGAGATGCGATTCCATTCGGTCATCCCCTGAACGCGGGACAGATGGGACCGCGCGGCAATATTGTAGCGTCGCGGCTGGCGAAAGAGGCCGACGTTATCCTGGCGCTGGGTACCCGTCTTGGATTCAATTCAACGTTTTACTCCTACGACAACATTAATGAGCAGGCTGACATTATCCAGATTGAACTGGAGCCTACCGCGATCGGTCGATACTTCCCGATCAAGCTTGGAATCTGGGCCGACGCGCGCGCAGCAGCACGGCAGTTATGTGTCGAACTGGGCAAGCTCGAGGCCCGAGTGGAGGTTGATGCCTGGACCCAGTCCTATATCAGCGAACGCGAAGCCTATTTGCAAAAGCGAGATGCCGATGCCGATACCGCAACGCACCCGATTCAGCCTTCGGGGCTTTACAAGGAACTGCGGGCGGTCTTACCTAAAAGCGCGGCCGTTACCATGGATGCAGGAACGCTTTGCCTGCAGGCCACCGATGCGCTGAACTACTGGGAGCCGCCGTGCCTGTTTACGCCGCTCGATTTCGGGCTGGTCGGTTTTTCATTTGCCTGTGGTCTGGGCGTCAAGATTGCACGGCCCGACAGGCCGGTGGTCAGCCTGATGGGTGACGGTGGTTTCGGCATGACCATTTCCGAACTAAGCACTGCGGTTGATCACGGTATCAATACCGTCACCATCGTCATGAACAACCAGTGCTGGGGAGCGGAGAAGGCCTACCAGCGGGACTTTTTTGGCGAACGTTACATCGGCGCCAACATCAGCAGCCCGCCGTTTGACAAGGTCGCAGAACTTTACGGGGCTGCCGGCTTCAAGGTGGAGCATATCGGCGAGGTTGGTGAAGCAGTCCAGGCTGCGCTCGATTGCGGCAGGCCCGCGGTGGTTGATGTTGCTGTCGATCCGGCCGCGCTTTACAGTTTCAGGCGTGACTCATTCAAGCATCGAGGAGGTTGAAGAAGCATGGCTGATGAGCAAAAGGTTTACCCGCATACCGAGGACCATAAGACGAAAGGTGACTGGAACCCGCTGTGGGAGCAATTTCGCGAACTCGATCCGGATTTTCTGGAAGCTTATCTCGCGTTTCGCAGCGTACCGCAGTCGCAGGGGCCGCTGGAACAGAAGTACAAGGAATTGATCCTGATCGCCATTAATGCGGCAACAACACATCTTTATGGACCCGGTGTGCGTCGCCATATTCAAAATGCACTGAAGGCAGGTGCGAGTATGGAAGAAATTCTGGAGACCATTCAATTGACCACGGTAATGGGCATCCATTCCTGCAACCTGGCGATACCGATTCTGATGGAAGAAGTATCGAAATTTGAAGAATAGGATTAACATCGGCGGTAACGCCCAGCCGGTGAAACCGAGTAACTCGAACAAGTAAGGTAAGTAATATGAAATTTCATTTAGCAATCAATTTAGAGCGCATGACCGACAGCATCGATATGAGCGACGTGGCGCGACATACCCTGGAAATGGTGCAGATGGCGGACCAGGCTGGTTTTGGTGTCGCCTGGGCTGCTGAACATCACGCACTGGAAATGACCATCGCACCCAATCCATTCCAGATTTTAACCTGGTGGGCTAATCACACCGATAACATACGTCTCGGTACCGCGGTAGCGGTTGCGGCTTATTGGCACCCGATCAACCTGGCTGGCGAAGCGGCGTTCCTCGATTTGATCAGCGGCGGGCGTCTCGAGTTTGGTATTGGATCAGGTGCCTACCAACGAGAATTCGACCGCATGCACCCTGGCCTCAAGCAATCCGATGCCTATCAATATATGAATGAAATGTTGCCAGTGCTGAAAGCGCTGTGGGCAGGGGATTACGAGCATAATGGTGAATTCTGGTCTTTTCCGACTGCAACTTCGGTGCCAAAGCCGGTGCAAAAACCCCATCCGCCGATCTGGATCGCGGCGCGTTCGCCGATCACATTTGATTATGCGGTCAAAAACAATTGCAACGTAATGTCATGGCCCCTGACACGCCCGTTTGCCGAGGCGGAGCTTTACAAGTCGCAACTCGATGAGTCGATTGCTGCGAACCCGGGCGCAGATCGACCGACCTTTGCGTTGATGCGTCATACCGCGCTCTATGATGATGCCTCGGGTCGCGAGGCTGCGATCAAGGCAATACAGACGGTGCTGGGCCAGTTCGAAAACCTGTTCCGCAATCTCGGCGACGTTAACAATGGTTTCCCGAAGCAAATTCCGCTCGAAGAGTTGACCGACCGTGAACAGTACAATGCGGATATGCTGGAACAGAACCTGATGTTCGGCTCGCCCGAAGACGTCATTGCCAAGCTCAAGCGCTACGAAGCGCTTGGCGTGGATGAGTTCATTTACTATGCCAGCATGGGGCTGGGACAGAAGGAACAAAAGCGTTCGCTCGAACTATTCTGCTCCGAGGTGATGCCGGCCTTTGCATAACAGCAGACCGGCTTTGACGGGTCTCTATTGAGGTGCCATACCGGCAAATTGCGGTATAACGACTGCCGCGACGATTCCGAGGATCATGAGTGCTGGAAACATCCAGCCCAGAATCAATACGCCGGTCGTATTAGCAGTTGGCGCCGCTCCGAAATTATTGTCGCCACTGGTGCCCGGGAAAAAGATCAGGTATATCGCGAGTACCAGGTTAATTATCGGAATGATAAACAGCAGGAACCACCAGCCGCTGCGGTTCAAATCGTTAAGCCTGCGCTTCGAAAACATGACCGATACAGCGATGGTTACAATATAAAAGATTCCGATACCTAGCATCCCTATCATCGACGTGGTCGGATCACCGCCCATGAAAGCGCTTGCCCCCGCCAAGGGAACCATCACCAGCATTAGCAGGAAATTGACACCGATGCTGTACGCCAGGTAGCGCATACGGCCGATACGACCATTGAAGGAAAATACTTTCGGTTGATAGAGTTCTCCCTGCCCGGTATCCAGAGACGCATCGGGTGCATCATACGGATTTACATCACTTATACTGGCTTCGCTCATGCGAATTCCCCTGTTTTATTTAACCCCAGTTAATTAATATAGGCGAACATATTGACTTCGCAATGAATAAATCCTGACTGGCAGGTTTTGGTTTATGGCATCGATCCCGACAAATTCGCAGCTTTCATCGTTCCTGAAAACGTTGCGTGCACTAAAGGGCAAACCCTACGAGCGAGGGTTTTCGCTTCCCGGTGCTTTTTATACCGATCCATTGTGGACGCAAACCGAATGTAGCGAGTTGTTTGCGAAGGACTGGTTCTGCATTGGCCGGGTTGAAGAAGTAGCGCAGCCGGGCGACTTCTTTGCTTTCGACCAGATTGGCGAGCCCCTCCTCGTGGTGCATGGCCGGGATGGCGTGATTCGAGTGCTGTCTAATGTCTGTCGGCACCGCGGTACCGTGATTGCCCAGGGCAGCGGTAATACCAAGAAATTTCTCTGCCCATATCATCAATGGGCCTATGACACTGCCGGACAATTATTGAACGCACCGCACCTGGATTCCCACGAGGCATTCAACATGCAGGAATGTCGACTCCCGGAATTAAAATGCGAGTTCTGGCAGGGATTCATATTTGCTAATTTAAATCCGCGAGCGGCCAGTATCGGTAAGCAACTGGTGGCGCTTGATAAGGTGATTAACAACTATCACCTGGAGCAGATGTCACTGCGTTACCTGGCCGACGAAACCTGGGACACAAACTGGAAGTGCCTGTTGGAAAATTTCATGGAAGGCTATCACCTGACACCGTTGCATCGAGATACCCTGCACAAGGTGAATCCGAGTCGCTTATGTTCCCACCTGACCCCGGGCAGTCGGCATTTTGGCTATAGCGTCGGTTTTACCTCGCGCGTACCGAAAGGCCGTATCGGCCACCCGGACCTGGGCGATGACGAAGGCAGTACCTGCATTATGTTCGCAGTCCCACCGGGACTCCTGGTTGGCGTGGGCAGTGATTACAGCTCATTTCTGTGTATCCGCCCCGAATCCGCCGACCGGGTCAGGGTCAAGCTGGGGCTGATATTTTATGGCGATCACTGGTCCCAGCAGGACGTCGATAACGCGATCGAATTGTTTCAACATACCATGGATGAGGACAAACAGGTTTTGGTGCGGGTGCAGCAGGGACTGGGATCTCGCTTTCATGAGCCCGGTCCATTGGCACCGCGCGATCTTGAGGGTACCATCTGGGATTTCTATCAATATCTTAGCCGCAGCCTGACCGCGGCGAAGAAATCTGCAAGGAACTAAAACCGGGCCCCGGAGCGTTTATGAATAATCCAACCCCCCATCTCGTTTCCCCGAACTGTAGCGAAGTAGAATGGGAGCTGCGCGTGCAACTCGCGGCCTGCTACCGCGCCTTTGTGCACTATGGCTGGACCGATTCGATCTTTACCCATTTAAGCGCCAGGGTGCCGGATCATCCGCAGCAATACCTGATCAATCCTTATGGGCTGCTGTTTCACGAAATCTGTGCCAGCAACCTGATCAAGATTGATTTCGACGGCAACGTCGTTGATGGAGACCACCCTTATAACGAGGCGGGGCACGCGATCCACACCGCGATGCTGAAAGCGCGACCCGATATCAATGTCGCCCTGCACAGTCATACCCGTGCGGGGATGGCGGTTTCATGCATGGAATGCGGACTGTTGCCGCTGACCCAGCAGGCAAACGAGATTCGGGATATGGTTTGCTACCACGACTATGGTATTGCGCGCACCGATAGCGACGAGTGTGAACGACTCGGTGCCGATATCGCTGACAGCTGGATC
Organism: uncultured Gammaproteobacteria bacterium; assembly: GCA_964196225.1. Lineage (GTDB taxonomy): Bacteria > Pseudomonadota > Gammaproteobacteria. The sequence goes on from CAXMSP010000158.1 coordinate 15,133, forward strand.
ATGATCATGCGTAATCATGGCCTGCTGACGGTTGGCCGCAGTGTCGCCGAAGCTTTTTATTACCTGTATACCGTTGAAAGCGCGTGCAAGGTGCAGGTCGATGTACTGGCCTCCGGTCGTGACATCGTGACGCCCGCGCCCGAGGTCGTGGATGAACTGGCACATGACGGCAAGGCGCGCGCAACGGAAACACAGGAGCACGTCGATCTCGCCTGGAATGCAGTGATTCGACTGCTCGATCAGAAAGATTCTTCCTATAGAAATTAGCCGCGTTCTAGGGTGGTTCCTGCCCGGTGCCGGGAACATCATCAAGCAAGTATCTGGGTCCTGATCCCAGTCCCGCCGCTTCGTCTCCCGCGTTATAGAGCGCGCAGTTCTTTAATGACAGGCAACCACAACCAATACAGCCGCTGAGCCTGCCGCGAAGGTTCTTTAAATCAGCGATACGACGATCGAGCTGTTTGCCCCAGGTTGTCGATAACCTTGCCCAGTCCTTTTTGGTCGGATTGCGGTTGTCGGGCAAAGTGGCGAACGCGGCTGCGATTTCACGCAGGCTAAGTCCCAGAGTCTGGGCGACTCGGATTATCGCAATTCGTCGCAGCATGGCTCGATGATAGCGGCGATGATTGCCGGCGACCCTCACCGAACTGATCAAGCCACGGGATTCGTAGAAACGCAGGGCCGAGGTCGCAACACCGCTGCGTTGCGCCGCATCGCCGATCGTCAGAAACTCTTGCGAAAGTATCATTTTTTAATCATCTGTTTATTTGCACTTGACTTAAAGTTAACTTTAACTTTTATACTGTTGTCAAATTTTTGTATCTTGCAGGGTGGTTGTCATGACACAAGCGTTGAAACAAGACGATATTGATGAACGGAACTGGCAGCGGTTGATATCTCTGGCCGAACTGGAGCCTGAGTCGGTCAAAATGGTGCGGGTTGCTGGTAAGCAAATTGCCGTTTTCAATACACCCGATGGAATCAGGGCCTGCGACAATCGTTGTCCCCATGAAGGCTATCCCCTGTCTGAGGGCAGTCTTTCACCTGACTGTATTCTGACCTGCAACTGGCACAACTGGAAATTTAATCTCGATACCGGCGAGAACCTCTTTGGCGGAGATCGATTGCGGACCTATCCGCTCGAGGTTCGCGGTGACGAGGTCTGGATTGATATCGCCGAACTGCCTTACCAGCAAAGGTATATGTCGATCATCGGTAGCCTGCAGGATGCCTTCGATGACTACAACTACGACCGTATCGCACGCGAAATTGCGCGCCTGGTGCGCCTGGGTGCCGATCCGTTTGACGTGCTGCGACTTGCCATCGACTGGTCATGGCAGAAAATGGAGTTTGGCTGGACCCACGCCTACGCCGGCATGGCAGACTGGATAACCCTTTATAACGAAAACCGGCAAAACGAGGAGTTGAAGTTGGTCTGCCTGGTCGAAAGCGTTACGCACGTCGCCTACGATGTTCTGCGTGAACGCGAATATCCTTTTACCGAAAAGACTTCTGCGTTTGATGCATCACGTTTTGTCGATGATATCGAGGTGGAAAATGAAGCAGCTGTAGTGGCGGCGATACGCGGTGGCATTCGCGACGGATTATCTTTTAGCGATTTTGAACCAGCGCTCTCGCGAGCGGCGTTACTGCATTACAATGATTTCGGGCATGCACTGATCTATGTCACCAAGGCCGGCAAGCTTATCGAATCTCTCGGAAACTGTGTGATGGAACCCCTGTTGCTATCGCTGGTACGTGAATTTATCTACGCTTCGCGCGAGGACAAGATTCCGGAATTTCGCGCTTACAGTACCCATCTGGAAAAATGGGGTCAGCACCAGCAGCAAATACCCGATGCCAATCTGTGGCGGCATAAGGGCATTAACAAGTCGATGAAAGCTGTAGTTGCCTGCAGTGGTAACCCACCTGAAGATATTTACCAGGCGTTACTGGTTGCAAATGCAATTAACCTGCTGAGTTTTGATATTGAGCAACAGGAAAAGATTCGCGTCCCGGTCTCCGGCAACGTGGGGTGGCTTGATTTTACGCATGGCCTGACTTTCGCCAATGCCGTCAGGCAGCAGTGTTCGCGCTACCCGGCATTGTGGCCGCAGGCCTTGCTGCAGATGGCCTGCTTCAATGGTCGGAATGCCGGATTTACCACCCGCGAACTCGATCTGGAAAGCTGGAAAGCGGACGATCTCGAGCGCCGATTAAATCAACTGCTGGAACGGGTGCTGGATCACGGCCAGGCCGAACACATCGTCTCGGTACATTTACTGAAAACGGCTCTGGCAGTGCGAGATGAAATAAGGAGTCTCGGGCCGACGGATGCGGAAATCCTGGTCGCAGGCCTGACCCGTTTCTTTGCGTCTCCGCTCAAGCGTCGCCAGGCCCGGCGGACCGCTTACCAGTCGCTAAAATTCGTCGCAAAAGAGTAAATTGAGCGTGGTGAAAATCGGCGTAGTTCCGCTCGGTTCTCGACTCTTGCTGGCACAATGGTTCCTGTGAGTGCGGCAGGATTGGAGTCCGCGCGATTAGAAACCCGGGCAAAACACTGGTAGCATTGGGCCGGTACCCATAGCGTCTCGAGGAGTGAACAACATGAGATCGTTAAAGCTAGTGCTACAAATGACCACGGTCCTGGTTTTGTGTTTTCCCTTCATTAGCTCAGCTGATCAGACCGACCAACGCCTGG
>CAXMSP010000159.1:0-17362 GCA_964196225.1 uncultured Gammaproteobacteria bacterium
GGGTAGTCGTTCTTGTTGCCGATCTGCTCATGGTCTGCGTGATGACCCATGGTCCAGGGCGCCTTACCGCGGAATATATAAGTTTCAAGCGCGGCGTTGATCAGTCCCCACCACAGCCCTTTCTGGAAAGCGGGCCGAATGTTGCGCACCTGGTGCAACTCCTGCCACAGCCATGATTGCTTTAATCGCTCTGGATAGGCAGTCGCTTCGAGCGCAGCGCCCGGGTTCTCCTCGTCGTACTCGGCTGGCAGCAGTTCAAACACGGCCTCGGCGGCGAGCATTGCGGATTTCATCGAGGTATGGGTGCCCTTGATCTTCGGCACGTTGAGAAAGCCGGCCGTATCACCAATCAGCAGACCGCCCGGAAAAGTCAGTTTTGGAATAGACTGCAAACCGCCTTCCGAGATTGCGCGCGCACCGTAAGAAACGCGGGTACCGCCTTCAAAGATCGGGCGAATATCCGGATGGTTCTTAAAGCGCTGAAATTCATCGAATGGACTTAAATGCGGGTTCCGATAATCCAGCCCGATGACGAATCCAACCGCAACCTGGTTGTTTTCGTTATGGTAGAGAAATGAACCGCCATAGGTATCGGACTTGAGCGGCCAGCCGATGGTATGCAGGGTGGCACCCTCGTCATGAACCTCGGGTTTTACTTCCCAGATTTCTTTGATACCGATGCCGTAGGTTTGTGGCTCAACCCCGTCTCGCAGGTTGAACTTCTGCATCAGCTCACCGCTGAGCGAACCGCGACAACCCTCGGCGAAGATCGTCTGGCGGCCGATTAATTCAATCCCGGGCTCAAAGTTTTCGCTGGGTTCACCATCCTTGCCAATTCCCATATCACCAGTCGCAACACCCCGCACCGCGCCGCTTTCATCGTAAAGCACCTCGGCCGCGGCGAAGCCTGGGAAAATCTCTACTCCCAGCTCCTCAGCCTGTTCGGCGAGCCAGCGGCACAGGTTTCCGAGGCTGATAATATAGTTACCTTCATTATGCATCTGCGGCGGCGTCGGCATCGCAATCGAACCCGATGCGGTCAGGAACTTGAACTGGTCGGACTTCACTGCCACGTTCAATGGTGCTCCTTTTTCCTTCCAGTCGGGAATTAATTCGGTGAGTGCGCGTGTCTCGACCACGGCCCCGGAAAGAATATGAGCGCCAACTTCGGCGCCCTTTTCGAGGATACAAATCGTGAGTTCACGCTCTTGCTCCTGCGCCAGTTGCGCCAGGCGGATTCCCATAGTCAACCCCGACGGTCCAGCGCCGACGATGACGACATCAAAATTCATTGCCTCTCTTTCCACGATAAACCTCGGTTAGTCTGTTGGTCGACTTGAAAGCCGGCGAATTATAAATCAGTTATGGCCAAACAAAATAACGTTTTTTACACCGATTCCCTGTTTTTAAAGGTAATCACGAGTACGTCGCGGAAGGCTTCGGCGCTCGCATCGATTTGGGTAATCGGGGTCACTCCATGATAGCAGCGGCGATCGTTTACCAGCGCCATATCGAACGGTTGGCGTAACAGGAATTCGCCTATCTGCCTGTTATCGGTGTCGAATATCGTCGTTGCCCCGCTGTCGATATTGACGCGCTTGATCATTACCACGATGACGAAATCAACCCCGTCTCGATGCACACCTTCCGGCGTTGGTTTGCCGAGTTGTCCGTCACGCGCCTCGATTCGAAACTGGTGCAACTCGATATGCCATGGGTGATTACCCGAGAGCTGGCTGAAAACCTGGTTGCCAAATTCAAGCAATGCCGCAAGCGTCATGCTCTGGTGCAGGTCAGCCAGAATTGGCGCGAAGTAACGTGCCACCCCGCCGTTCAGCGGATTGTAATCAACGGTTTGATAGTGTGGCTGGTAGGGCATCAACTGCGCCCGTTCACCCGCGTTCCAGATTGCGTAGGTCGCATGTCGGCGTTTGCGATACTTGCCTCCATCGGCCATGTACTGATCTTCCTCGAGCCGACTCCAGCTGTCGAGAAATACCCGGTCGTCACCGATCGGCGTTGCCGCGATAGATGACAGCAGATCCGTTACCTGCCCGGATTCGACGAACAGAAAATCATGCGCGCCGAGGCCCGCAACGACATCGGTTATTTGCAATTCGGGAATCTCCGTCGCAATCACTAAATCACGCGCGGGGTATCAAGTGAACTGTTATCGTAAAAATTGGGTCGTGATAAAACGGTCATAGCTATCCAGTGACTTGTCGAGCTGGCCCTGCTCGACGAAAAACTCGGCGAGGTCCTTGATATAAGTCGGTACCAGACCAGCCATCCATGCAATCGATTTCTGTTCCTCGGCCAGTGGAAAGTCAAGATCCTGCATAACCAGTTTGCTGTCCTCAAGGTTCAACCCGGCGGCACGCGCGATAACCGCTTGCATCGATTCGGGATGTTTCATCCACTGCTTATTGGAGGCCTCGGTGACGTCGATAAAAGCCTGCACAATTTCGGGGTGCTCGGTCGCGAACTTCGTTGGCACCGTGACGATATCGAACAGCCTTAGACCGATGGCCTCCAGTTCGGCACCCGTCATCAGTGGCTTGCCTGACCCATACATGCTGCGCAATGCGCTGCCGGACGCACAGGCCATCGCTACGTAGCCATGTTCTAACGCATAGGCCGAAGCAGCGTCGTCGGGCATCGGCACTATTTTGACTTCGGTTGCGTCGAGGCCCAGGTGGTCCAGGATTTTTAGCAGCCGGTAGTGGGTGATACCGCCAACCTGGATTGCAATCTTCCGACCCGCGAGCTGCACTGCATTGACCTGGGTAATACCGACATCGTCGCGCAGGACGCAGTTATCATTTTCCGGGTAACTGACCGCGATAGCGACCATGCTCAAATCGTTTCCGCCGCTTATGCCGACCAGGAAAGGCAATTGACCCTGCGCATAGGCAATCTGCACGTCACCCGATGCCATCGCCGCAGTCATTTCAGTGCCGTCGGCAAAGGCGACCCAGTTAACCTTGAGTCCAAGCGCTTCATCGAAAATCATTTTCGCCTGTGCAAACCGGTTTGGCGTCGGCCGCTGCTGAATATAGGCAACCGTGATCTCGGTTGGCTTGAGCCCGGCCGCGTTGACGGACAGGCTCGTGAGAATCGCGCATAGCGCTACCGTGAAGATACCCGCGATCTTCACGAGGTAAGTTTTATACATGCCGATATCGGGATTTACTGCGCGACATTACCCAGTGCGACATCGATTGCGGTCACGATTTCATCGATATCATCCCGCGTACATATCAGCGCCGGGCTCAGGCAAAGCGTGTTGTTGTACTTGGGCAGGCTGCGATTGGTACGACCAATCATGACGCCCTGCTTGAGACAGTCTCCAACCACCGCGGCAGCCACCGATTCGTCAACCGGTTCGCGCGTGTTGCGATCTTTAACCAGTTCGGCACCGACAAACAGGCCCTTGCCGCGCACTTCGCCGATCATTTCGTGCTTGTCCATCAGTTCGTTCAAACCATCCATCAGGTAGTCACCCATCTGGTTGACGTTATCGAGCAGGTTTTCGCGTTCGATGATGTTCATGTTGGCGAGTGCCGCCGCAGGGCCGCCGGCACAGCCGCCGAAAGTACTGATATCGCGGAAGTAATGCAGCTTGTCACTCGGCTCGGCGAGGAATTCGTTAAACAGGTCTTCGGTTGTTGCCAGCACCGAAATCGCCGCGTAACCACTGGCGACACCCTTGGCCATGGTGACCATGTCCGGCTTGACGCCATAGTGCTGGTAACCGAACCATTTGCCGGTCCGGCCCATACCGCAGACAACCTCGTCGATGTGAATCAACACGCCATACCTGGTACAGATTTCCTGGACCGTTTCCCAGTAACCCTCGGGGGGCACGATGACGCCGCCACCAGCGGTAATGGGTTCGAGGCAAACCGAACCGACCGTATCGGGGTCTTCGGCGAGAATTACTTTTTCGAGGTCCTTCGCCGCCTGCACGCCGTAGTCGGGATCGCCGCCGCGTGGGTCGCGGTAAGCCAGGCAATGCGGGATTTCCACGAAACCCGGAGTAAATGGACCATATTGGTCTTTTCGTTGCGCCTGACCGCTCGCGCTCAGGGTAGTGATCGTGGTGCCGTGATAGTCTCGGTCACGGTAGATAATCTTGTGTTTCTTGCCGTCGTTCTTCATTGCGGCAAGCTGACGCACCAGCTTGAAACCTTTCTCATTGGCTTCCGAACCGGAGTTAGCGTAATAGACGCGGCTCAATCCAGGCATCTTGTCGATCAGTTTTTCGGCAAACTGGGCACCGGGAATATTACCTGCGGAATTGGAGAAGTAACACATTTTTACGATTTGATCGCGTACCGCATCGGCGATTTCTTCACGTCCGTAGCCGACATTGACGGTCCACACACCACCGGAAACCGCGTCCAGGAATTCGCGCCCGTTCTGATCTTTTACGCGTAGACCCTTGCCTTCGACGATGACCATGGGATCGGTCGACTGCCAGGGTTTGTGCTGCACGAGGTGATGCCACAGGTGATTCCTGTCGCTACCGACAATTTCATTGATGTTTTCTGGTTTCATCGCACTCTCCGCGGAAGGGCCTACCTGCACAACATGTTAAGGGAAACAGAGGCTAAATCCTATCGAACAAGTTACAATAGAGCCAGATTGTGCCAATTGTATAGACCAATTTAAAAATCGATGCAAAACCGAAGCGATCACATGATGTGGAACCAGTTATTTCGCATCTCCAAGGACCGTAAAATCAGCTACCAGCGCCAGCTGCGTGAAATGATTGTCAGCGCGATCCTGGATGACAAGCTGCCGCTCGAAATCGCGCTACCGTCGTCGCGGGAACTCGCGCGCCATCTCGGTATCGCGCGCAATACCGTGGTGCTCGCCTACCAGCAGTTGATCGATGAGGGTTACCTGGTCGCGCGCGAGCGCAGTGGCTACTACATTGATAAAACCATTCTCGACGGACGCGTGAGAGTGGAACCACTCAAATTCGAGGGCGAACACAAACCACCGGACTGGAATCGGCACATCAAGTTCCATCCTTCGCAGCAGCGCAACATAGTGAAACCCGTGGACTGGAAGAAGTACCGCTACCCGTTCCTGTTCGGGCAACTCGATCCGGACCTGTTTCCGGTCGCGGACTGGCGTGAGTGCTGCCGTCAGGCGCTCAGTGTCAGCGATATTCAGGATGTCACGCCCGATGCCATCGATACCGATGATCCGATGCTGATCGAACAGATCCAGGCGCGCATCCTGCCCCGCCGCGGTGTCTGGGCGGCGCGCGATGAAATCCTGATCACGATGGGCGCGCAGCAGGCATTGTATATACTCGCCGACCTGCTGATCCAGAAAGGCACCCGCGTCGGCATCGAAAACCCGGGATATCCCGACGCGCGCAATATCTTTGAGCTGAAATCCCCGCAGGTGGTGCCACTTACGGTCGATGAACACGGCGTGATTCCGGGTGCCGACCTGAACTCCTGCGAATTCGTGTACGTGACCCCAAGCCACCAGTCGCCAACCACGGTGACGATGCCGCTTGAACGCCGCGAGATTTTACTCAAGCAGGCCGAGCAGCATGATTTTCTGATCATCGAAGACGATTACGAAAGCGAAATCAATTTTGTCGGTGAACCGACCCCGGCGTTAAAAAGCCTGGATGGCAGCGAGCACGTTATTTATGTCGGCAGCCTGTCGAAAACGCTCGCGCCCGGTTTGCGCCTGGGTTACATGGTTGCGCCAAAGACCCTGATCCGGGAAGCGCGTGCCTTGCGACGTTTGATGGTGCGCCATCCACCGGCCAACAATCAACGTATCGTGGCCCTGTTCCTGTCGATGGGTCACCACGATTCACTGATTCACCGTCTCAGCCAAACTTACAAGGAACGTTGGCAAGTCATGGGCAAAGCACTCAATCGACATCTGCCGGAGTCGTCACGCATCCCGTCGTTCGGCGGCACCTCCTACTGGGTCGAAGGGCCCGCTAAACTCGATACGCGTAAGCTTAAGGAAAGTGCGCGCGCGTCCGGCATCCTGATCGAACCCGGCGACATCTATTTCATGCAGGAGAAACCATCACTAAATTTCATTCGCCTCGGCTATTCGTCGATCAGTGCGCGCCAGATCGAACCCGGTATCAGGAAGCTCGCCGGCCTGATCCACGACATGATTTAACCACTGCCATACCTTTCTGTCATACCGCCTGTTTACTTACCCTGTCATACCGCCTGTTTACTTACCCTGTCATACCGCCTGTTTACTTACCCTGTCATACCGCGGCTTGACCGCGGTATCCAGCTGTTAAATATGATTGCATTCCTGGATCCCGCGGTTAAACCGCGGGATGACAAAACCGTGGCTCAAGGAATAGATTCATGGACTCATACCCCGGTTGGTATCACCAATACCCCTTCACTGGTACTACAAGAAAAAAGAGGTTGGCTTATTTTAGCCGACCACAAAAATTTAGACCCTCACCGAGGACAGCGCAATGAAAATGACCACCGAAGAAGCCTTCATCAAGGTTCTGCAGATGCACGGCATCGAGCATGCCTTTGGAATTATCGGTTCGGCAATGATGCCGATTTCTGACCTGTTCCCCGAGGCGGGCATCAAGTTCTGGGATTGCGCGCACGAGTGCAACGCTGGCATGAGCGCCGACGGCTACACCCGCGTCACCGGTAAAATGTCGATGGCGATCGGACAAAACGGCCCGGGCATCACCAATTTCGTAACCCCTGTCATGACCGCCTTCTGGAACCACACACCGCTGCTGCTGGTGACCCCGCAGGCGGCCAACAAAACCATTGGCCAGGGCGGCTTCCAGGAAGTCAAGCAAATGGCGCTGTTCGAAGACATGGTCTGCTACCAGGAAGAAGTGCGTGATCCGATCCGGATTGCCGAAGTGCTGAACCGCGTCATTGAAAACGCCTGGCGCGGTAGCGCGCCGGCGCAGATCAACATCCCGCGCGACTACTGGACCCAGGTCATCGATATCGACCTGCCGCAGGTGGTTAAGCTCGAGCGCTCACCGGGTGGAGCCGATGCGATTGCCAGTGCCGCTGCACTCTTATCCAAAGCAGAGTTCCCGGTGATCCTGAACGGCGCCGGTGTTGTCCTCGGCGGCGCGATCGAAGCCTCGAAGCACCTCGCCGAACGCCTCGATGCACCGGTGTGTTGTAATTACCAGCATAACGATGCGTTCCCGGGTTCACACCCGCTGTCCGCCGGTCCGCTCGGTTACAACGGTTCGAAGGCGGCAATGGAATTGATTGCCAGGGCCGACGTCGTGCTGGCACTCGGCACCCGGCTGAACCCGTTTTCGACGTTGCCCGGCTATGGCATCGATTACTGGCCAAAGAACGCCCGGATTATCCAGGTGGACATCAACGGCAGCCGTATTGGTCTCACCAAGAAGGTTGACGTTGCGATCCAGGGTGATGCGAAGCAGGTGGCGGAGCAGATCCTCGCGCAGCTTGGCGACAGTGCCGGTGATGCCGGCAGAGAAGCACGCAAAACCCTGATAGCCGAGACCAGGGACAACTGGCAGCGCGAACTGGCAGAAATGATTTACGAGGAAGACAACGACGAGGGCATCACCTGGAACGAGCGCGCCCGAGCGCGTGATCCGGAGCGCATGTCACCGCGCCAGGCCTGGCAGGCGATCATGAAGGCGATGCCGAAGGACGCGATGGTGTCATCCGACATCGGTAACAATTGCGCCATTGGCAACGCCTACCCGAGCTTCGAGGAAGGCCGCAAATACCTGGCACCCGGCCTGTTCGGCCCCTGCGGTTACGGCCTGCCGTCAATTCTCGGCGCCAAGATCGGCCGTCCCGATGTGCCCGCGGTCGGTTTCGCCGGCGACGGTGCGTTCGGTATCGCGATGAACGAAATGACTGCCTGCGGTCGCAACGACTGGCCGGCGATCACAATGATCATCTTCCGCAATTACCAGTGGGGTGCTGAAAAGCGCAATACCACGCTTTGGTACGACGATAATTTCGTCGGTACCGAGCTCAACGTTGGCGTCGAGTACGCGAAGGTTGCCGAGGCCTGCGGTGTCAAGGGAGTCAAGGCAGAAACCATGGAAGGCCTCACCGCGGCGCTGAATACCGCGGTCAAGGAACAGATGGAAGACAATGTCACCACGTTTATCGAAGTCGTGCTCAACCAGGAACTGGGTGAGCCCTTCCGCCGCGACGCGATGAAGGCGCCGGTTGCAGTGGCCGGCATCGATCCCGCCGACATGCGACCCCAAAAGGGCAGCTAAAACAGGGTTTTGTCACCACGGTCATCGCACCGGCAATTCGTCGTCATCCCGGCCTCCGAGCCGGGATCCATTACTCGGAACCCGCGAAAAGCAAGCCGGGGAACCCTTTGGGCTCTCCGGTTTAGTTTAGGAGGAGGCTGCTTAATGGATTGCGGCGGTCCGCCGATGCGGTCAAGCCCGCAATGACGGAGGTTATTTGCGGTCGTTGATGTCGGGCGTGCCTGGCGAGGAATTGCCGTCGAAGGTCTTTTCGAGGTCCTTCTCGGTGCTGAGCAGTTCGGCATCGATTATTTCATTAATGATTTCGACGCGTTCGATCGCCGGCACTTTGGACTCGTCGCTGGCGTAATCGACTATACGTGGCGTAATCAACACCACGATTTCGGTGCTGTTGACGTTCTTCGATCGGTTCGAAAACAGCCCACCAATAATCGGCACATCGCCCAACCCCGGAATCCCCTCGCGGGTATTATTGATCTGGTTCGACATACCTCTGCCATGGCCCCACTATCCCCCGTCATCCCCGCCTGGAACGTCATCCCCCACCAAAATGTCAGCCCCTACTAAAATGTCATACCGCGCTGGAATTTGTCATACCGCGGCTTGACCGCGGTATCCAGGTTGCAATCGCTCGTATATGTCTGGATCCCGCGGTCAAGCCGCGGGATGACAGCTGAGGTGTGCGGGATGACTGTGGGAGAGCCGCGGGATGACAGTGACAGGCTAGAAGGAGCGGGCGGCGGCGCACATGTTTTTGAGCTTGGCCATGGCGAGGTCGCGGCCGAGCAGGCCGAGACCGCAATCTGGAGCGGCGATCAGGCGTTCGGCATCGATGTGGTTGAGCGCCTGGCCCAGGCGTTCGCGGATATCGTCGACCGATTCAATCTCGCTTTTGGCGATCGCGACGACCCCGAAAATAACCTTGGTCGTCGGCAAACGCTCGAGCAGCGATAAATCGTTGTGGCGATGCGCGTCTTCGAACGAAACCGCGTCGATACTCGAATACTCGATCGCATCGGCGATTTGCAGGTACGAATCGGGATCGGCCTTGGGGTAATCATCACGATCGAGCTTGTCGGGGTAGCCGCAGCACATGTGCACGGTGCGCTGTACGTTGTTCGGGCAACCGTGAAACGCGCGCTCGAGGTTTTCGAAGCCGTAATCGAGCGCGGCTTTTGGCTTGCGCGCGAACAGCGGTTCATCGATCTGGATATGCACACAGCCGGCCTCGGCGAGCGCCAGAACCTCGACATTCAGGGCCTCGGCAATATCCCGGCCGAGCTTTTGAGGGTCATGGTAAAAGGCATCGTGATTGGTGTCCGAAATCGTCATAGGACCCGGCATCGTGATCTTGACCGCGGGCTTACAGCTGGCCTGTGCGCGCTTCCAGTCCGCCACCAGGAACTGATCGCGCACCGAGACCGGCCCGTTAATGGTCGGCAGGCTCGCCTCGTAGGTGCCGCCACGTACCTCCTTGCGGGTCAGGCGCACAAAGTCGAACCCGAGCAGATGTCGGCAATGGTAGTGGATGTAATTCTCGCGCGAGATTTCGCCATCGGTCGGAATGTCGATACCGCATTCGATTTGATCGTCGATCGCCTGCGCCACGCCACGCGCAATAATGTCCTGCGCATCGGGCCCGAGAGCGTCCATCGCCTTTTCCCAGAGCGCGGTTGGATCGGCGGTATCTGGCCCTTCGGCATGGTTGAACCAGTCTGGCAGCGTAACGAAATCTGGCTTCGGGTAAGCACCTATGCAGGTAGTTTTTATCGCCATTGGAACCCCTCTCCTCAGTTGTTTTCCGAATTATCCTGCCGCTAAGATAACCGGCGTTGCTGCCGGTTTCAACGGTGTCAACATCCTACCAATTTACCAACCCGATACATAAGTTGAAAATCAACGCTGCCTGGATATCGAAGCAATCTATATTTTAAATAAATATTAACGTGTTTTTAACCGGCGCGGATTAGGGTAAAGTGTGTATTCGATGTCTCCGGATGGAGCAACCGGGTATAAATCCGGCTTTACCGGGGTAGTTGCAATATAAAAATACAATTCAGGGATGCCTTAGTCCCGACAATAACAATCGAAGGAGATATAACATGTTTATAAAATTAATTAAGAAAACCTCGGTGATGACTTGTGTGGCAGGTGCTTTGATGCTTGCGATGAGCCAGTCTGCACTTGCGGTTGACCTGACCGTCTACACGGCTGTAGAGGCCGAAGATCTGGCGCGCTATGCCGAGACTTTTAACAAGGATCATCCGGACATCAATATTAAATGGGTACGGGATTCGACCGGTATCGTTACCGCAAAGCTGCTGGCCGAGAAGAACAACCCGCAGGCCGACGTGATCTGGGGCCTGGCCGGGACCTCGCTGTTGTTGATGAAAAGCGAAGGCATGCTCGAACCTTACAAGCCAAAGGGCGTCGAGAAGCTGGACCCGAAATTTGTCGACAGCAGTGCCGTGCCGGCCTGGACCGGGATGGACGCGTGGGTAGCCGCGGTGTGTTACAACACGGTGGAAGCGGCCAAGCATAACCTCAAGCCGCCGAAAACCTGGACTGACCTGCTCAAGCCGATGTACAAGGGGCACCTGATCATGCCAAACCCAAACTCTTCGGGCACCGGATTCCTCGACGTATCCAGCTGGCTGCAAATGTTCGGCAAGGAAAAGGGCGGCTGGGATTACATGGATGTCCTGCACAAGAATATCGCGCGCTACACCCATTCCGGCTCCAAGCCCTGCAAGCTGGCTGCTGCCGGTGAAATCCCGATCGGGATTTCCTTCGCCTTCCGCGGCGCCAGGTCCAAAGCCAAGGGTGCGCCGATCGATATTATCGTTCCCGAAGAGGGAGTGGGTTGGGAAATGGAAGCTTCCGGGATTATTGCCGGCACCGCCAACCTGAAAGCCGCGCAAACCCTGATGGACTGGTCGATTACCAAAACGGCCATGGAAATGTATAACACCGCTTACGCGGTGGTCGGCATGCCGGGCGTGGCCAAGCCGGTCAAGTACTTTCCGGACACCCTGCTGGAAAGAATGATCGTCAACGACTTCGAGTGGGCCGCTAACAATCGCAAGACAATACTCGCCGAGTGGCTGAAGCGTTACGATTCGAAATCAGACGCCAAGTAAGCATCGGCAACTGCTAGAATACGGCCTGACCCATCCTGGTCAGGCCGCTTTCGTAGTGGTGCTGACTAGTCAAGGACTTTGCCGATTCAGCTGGTGATTGATCATGACAGAACCAAGCGCGCATAATTCCAGTTCAAAATCCTATCTCCAGATAGACCGGCTTACCAAGAAATTCGGCAACTTCGTTGCGCTCGACAGCGTCTCGCTCGAGGTTTACGAGGGCGAATTCATTTGCTTTCTCGGGCCCTCGGGCTGCGGCAAAACCACATTACTGCGTGCCATCGCAGGCCTCGATATCCAGACTTCGGGCACGGTACGCCAGGCCGACGTCGATATCTCGGCGCTACCGCCGTCGGAACGCGATTTCGGCATCGTGTTTCAATCCTACGCACTGTTTCCGAACCTGACCGCCGAGCGAAACATCGCTTTCGGGCTGGAGAATCAGAAGCTCGAAAAATCAGCCGTCGCGAAACGCGTCACCGAACTGCTGGAACTCGTCGGGCTGCCCGACCAGGGCCCCAAGTACCCCGCGCAATTATCCGGCGGCCAGCAACAACGCATCGCGCTGGCGCGTGCGCTGGCCACCTCCCCCGGGCTGTTGTTACTGGACGAACCGCTATCGGCGCTCGACGCCAAGGTACGCGGTCACCTGCGCCACGAAATGAAAACTCTGCAGCGGCGCCTCGGCGTAACCACGGTGATGGTGACCCACGACCAGGAAGAGGCGCTGACCATGGCGGATCGCATCGTCGTCATGAATCAAGGCGTCATCGAGCAGGTCGGCACGCCGACCGAAATCTACCGCGAACCCGATACCCTGTTCGTCGCCGACTTCATCGGCGAGATGAACCAGGTCGAGGGACGCATCAATGGTGATAACAGTGTTTCAATCGGCGAGTTGAGCTTCGAATCGCGCAGTCACGGGCTTAGCCGCGAGGCCCCGGTGGTGGCCGCTATTCGCCCGGAAGACATCGTGCCACAGGGAATCGGGGATTATTCCAGTAATGACTCGAGTGCGGAAAACAGCCTCGAAGTGGAAATCGAGGATATGGAGTTTCTCGGCTCCTTCTGGCGCGTTTCGTTGAAGAACAGCGCGCTCGGTGGTGCGAACTTGATTGCGGACCTGTCGATCAACGCGACACGCAGACTTGAGATCAATTTGGGTTCGACGATACGCGTCAAACTGCCGGCGGACCGACTCTGGATTTTCCCGCCTGCCGGAAGCGCTTAAGCCAGTCTCATGACGGAGTCCGCAACCATCTCGGCTGGCGCCGCACCGCTGATCAAACCCAGCACCAGCAAGGATGACCGCATCATGGTCGGCTTCATCCTGGTCATCTGCCTGTACTTGTTGATTACGCTCGCGTTTCCGCTTTACGCGATGCTGTCGAAATCGTTTTCAACCTATGCTTTCGATCTCACCAACTTCGAGTTCCAGGTCAACACTGGTGACGGTTGGAGCGAGACCTTCAGCGCAGCAGCGCAGAACGACAAGATACAAAAGTTCAAGCCCGAGGACCTGGTCACCAGCTCTGACGGCCGCCTCGCCTCGACCGAGTTCTTCCCGGATTTCAGTTTTCGCAGCCCGACGCTGTACAAGCTCAGGCAGGTCAGGGGTGATACCTCTTTTCTGTTCGGCACCGAGCGCGTCGACGACACCGACTGGCACGAGTACAGTTCGAACGATTTCAGACGTATCGTGATACGTGCCTCGGCCGACACCGGTCTCGACAACTTCCGCACTTACTTTTCAACGCCAGCGCTGTTCCGTTCGATCGAAAACTCGCTGTTCATATCAATCCTGAGCACCATCATTACCGTCAGCCTCGCATTCTGGTTCGCTTACGCGCTGAATCGCAGCACGATGCGTTTCAAGGGACTGTTCAGACTGATCGCGATGATTCCGATCCTGGTTCCCTCACTGCTGCCCGGGATCGCGCTGGTTTACCTGTTCGGTAACCAGGGCATGATCAAGGGCTTGCTGCTGGGCGAGTCGATTTACGGGCCCATCGGCATCGTCATAGGATCGGTGTTTTTCACCTTTCCGCACGCAATGATCATTATCACCACCGCGCTGGCGATTTCCGACGGGCGCCTGTACGAAGCGGCGACCGCGCTACGCGCGAGCCGTTGGCGCACTTTCTGGACCGTGACCCTCCCGGGTGCGCGTTACGGCCTGATCTCCGCAGCGTTCGTCGTGTTCAACCTGGTGATTACCGATTTCGGCCTGCCCAAGGTCATCGGCGGGCAATACAACATGCTCGCGGTCGATATTTACAAGCAGGTCATCGGCCAGCAGAACTTCGAGATGGGCGCAGTGGTTTCTGTGGTGCTACTGGTCCCGGCCTTGCTGGCTTTCGGCATCGACCGCTACGTGCAAAAGAAACAGGTGGCACAGTTGTCGTCACGCTCGGTGCCGTACGTACCCAAACCGCACAAGCAGTTCGACCGGATCTGCCTCGGCTACTGCTCGCTGATCGCCATTTTCATCGTCGGTCTGATCGCGGTTTGCCAGTACGCAGCGTTGATCAAATTCTGGCCCTACAACCTGAGCCTTAGCCTGGACAACTATAACTTCAAAGTCATGGACGGTGGCGGCTGGGACTCCTATACCAACTCGATTCAGCTCGGGCTCCTTACCGCACTGGCGGGTACGGTTATCGTATTCACCGGCGCCTACATGGTCGAGAAGACCAATGGGTTTTTCGCCACGCGCTCGGCTTTCCAGTTCCTCGCGATGATGCCGATGGCGATCCCCGGCATGGTGCTTGGCCTTGCGTATATCTTTTTCTTCAACAATCCAGATAACCCGTTAAATATGATTTACGGGACGCTCGCGATCATGGTGATCTGTAGCGTCACCCACTTTTATACGGTATCGCACCTGACCGCGGTAACCGCGTTGAAGCAGATGGACCGGGAATTCGAGTCGGTCGCCGCTTCGCTGAAACAACCATTCCACAAGTTACTTGCAAAAGTGACGGTACCGGTGTGCCTGCCATCGATCCTGGATATATCGATCTACCTGTTCGTCAACGCGATGACGACGGTGTCGGCGGTTATTTTCCTGTATTCGCCGGACACCACGCTGGCCTCGGTCGCGGTACTCAACATGGACGACGCTGGCGATGTTGCCCCGGCCGCGGCGATGGGCATGATGATCTTCTATACCAATGTCGGTGCGCGCCTGATTCACCAGTTCGTCTCGCGTAATATCGTGCGCCGAACCCAGGCCTGGCGCGGGGCCTAAACCCCCGATTTTCAACGGGCGCCGATCCCACCGTACGGATTTAAGAATTTGACCAGGTCAGACATCACGACGCTTGATGGGTTACATTTCGACGTGGCGATTGTCGGGGCGGGAATCAACGGCGCCAGCGCAGCGCAACATTTGAGCGCCGCCGGTTACAAGGTGCTGGTCGTAGACCAGGGGGATTTTGCCAATGGCGCGACCAGCCGTTCGAGCCGCCTGCTACACTGCGGTCTGCGCCACCTGGCGTCGGGATCGAATTTCTGGACGACGCTGCTGCGTCCCGACCGGCTGGCCCGTTCGATGGGTACGGTCCGCGCCGATATGCTGGCCCGCGACGAGATCGTTCGCACTATTCCTGACCGGCTGAGACAGATTAATTTTTGTTTGCCGATTTATACCGACGACGCTTATGCGCCGTGGCAACTGGATGCGGCGTTTGCGGTATTGCGCATGATGAGCCCGACCGGCGTGCCGCTCGATTATCGGCGTTATAACCGTAAACAGTTGGACCAGGTTCCCATCGCCCCCTGGCTGCGCGATTCCGGCCGCCTTAAAAGCGTCGCGGTGTTTCGCGAATACCTGTTCGACTGGCCAGAAAGGATCGCGCTCGATGCGCTGTTCGACGCGCACCGCATGGGGGCGCAGATTAATAATTATACGCGAGTCGAGAATCTGGAACGATTAGAGCCGGAAAGCCGTTGGCGGTTGTCGCTGTGTTCGACAGGAGACAGTGAGTCATCAGAGCAATCGTTCAACGGTGAAAAGGCACAGGTGACGGCCGACCTGGTGCTTAATCTCGCAGGCGCCTGGGTCGACGATAT
Source organism: uncultured Gammaproteobacteria bacterium (assembly GCA_964196225.1). Lineage (GTDB taxonomy): Bacteria > Pseudomonadota > Gammaproteobacteria. The sequence continues at coordinate 15,484 of CAXMSP010000159.1, forward strand.
TATTAGCAGGACAGGAAATACAGTTGAGCCCAAATGCGCCGGCATTAAAGGCATTCACATTGCCGTTCGCCTGCCGGATGAATTCGCCGATTGGGGCGTGTTCGCTTATAACAGTATCGGCCAGCCGCTTTACTGCCTGCCATCGAACGGCATGCATTACATCGGGCTCACGCGCACACCCTTTGACAGCCCCCCCGCGTACGCGGGGTTGACGTATCGGAAAATCGCGGAAGTATCGGCCACGGATCAGGAAATTGACTGGATGATCGCTGAAACCAACCGTTGCCTGCCGCAACTGGCCATCACGCGCGACGATATCCTGTTCAGCTGGGCCGGTGTCAATCCACTGACCCTCGATCCCGAAGACCCGCCGGGGAGCCGTGAGATCAAGATCCATGACCTGGCCGCCGATGGTTTACCCGGCATGCTGGCACTGACCGGTGGGCCTATCATGACCCATCGACGCGTGGCAAACCGGTTGTTGCGCGCGGTTTCGAACCGTGTCACTGCGTCGGGTTCATCGCAGGATCTAAATTTTCATCGGGCTAATACCACAGGCGAACAAAACGGCCCCCGGATCGAGAGCGATGCTTTCAGCGTAAATTCGGCAGCGGTCAAGCGCTGTGCGCGCGACGAACAGCCGGGTAGCCTGGCCGATTTACTGATGCGCCGCCTCGGCGCCGGCTGGTCCAGCGATCAGGGCCTGGCGCTGGCGCGTCCGGTTGCCGAAGTTGCTGCCCACGAGCTGGGCTGGTCCAAAGCGCGCATCGATGCCGAGGTGCAGGCCTACAAGCGACATCTAAAAACTGCGCGTCGCCGCCCCAGTGCTTCTTCAATGTGAAAATTGCGAGTTCAGTTAGAGTTGCAGTGCTCGACAAGAATACGGTGTTTGATAAATTAAATTCTATTCAGAGTAGATATTTCTTTATCAATCAAGTGATTTGATGCCGGCTTCGACGATGTCCAGCGCCTGGTCCAGTTCTTCCCGGGTGATTGTCATCGGCGGGCACAGCGTCAACACACAGCCGCCGCCGACCTTGTAACTGAGGCCATGCGCTAGCGAGTGGTAGAGCACCGTATCGGCCTCATCGCTGGCCGCTTCGCCATTGCGGCGTAACTCGACTCCGAGGTGCAGCCCGAGCCCGCGTACCTCGTGAATAATTGGCAGTTTATCTTGCATCGCCTGCAGTCTTGCGAGCGCATGCTTACCCAGTTCGATCGAATTTTCGATCAAGCCATCTTGTTGCAGACAATCCAGTGTCGCTAGCGCGGCGGCGCAACCGACCGAGCTTTTTTCATGGGTATAATGCCCCAGTGCACGGTCGCCGACGATGTCGAGCGCCTCGGTAGTGATCAAGGCGGCCATCGGAAACACGCCGCCGCCGAAACCCTTGCCGATTACCAGCATATCGGGTACGACGTCGAAGTGTTCGCAAACGAACATTTTCCCGGTGCGTCCCAGCGCCGATGGAATTTCATCGAAAATCAGTAAGACGCCATGCCGATCGCAGATTTCACGGACTTTTTTCCAGTACCCAGGCGGTGGTGGTTCGACCGTGGTCCAGCGCATCGGCTCGGCGATCAGCGCGGCGACGTCGCCCTGCATGTCGAACAGGTATTCCAGGTATTCGAGACAGCCACTGTGCTGTTCGTCCTCACAATTAAACAGGCATTTACCGCGGGTCGGGGGCGGGATATGTTCGGTGCCCGGCAGTAGCGGGCCGACGTCCTTACGAAACAGGGCCTCGCCACCAATCGAAATTGCGTCCAGCGATGCTCCGTGGAAACTGTCCCACATGGATACGGTCTTGTGCCGTCCAGTGGCGTAGCGCGAAAGTTTCAAGGCCATGCCGATCGCCGAGGTGCCGCCGGGTGCGAA
>CAXMSP010000160.1:0-18953 GCA_964196225.1 uncultured Gammaproteobacteria bacterium
ACTTTCATCTGCCTGTAATTCAGCCAGGAAATCATCTCCGGTTTGCGCCAGCATCGAACGCATACCGGTTGGATATCCCATGACGATAACCTCGTCCCCGGGTGCGGGTAATCGAGTGCTGAAATTCAGGTACGGCAGGCCGTCGATGACTTCACTGCACTGTAGCACCGCGAGGTCGGCCTCATCACTGGCCTTGAGTAACTCGACCGGAAACGCTGCCTCGATGCCGGGCAGGTAACCCAGGAACTTGATCATTACCGGTTCCATTCCAGCTGCAATCAACGCTTCATCACTAGTATCTTCTTCCCACGGCAAAGCGACATGTCGATTGCTTAATAGCGCCCCACTCTTGTTGACTACGAAGCCGGTACCAGTGAATCGTCGTTCGGCGATGTCGCCCTCGCCTTCCAGGGTCAGCAGCGGTTGACCGCGTAGCGTGAATAATGTGTTACCTTCCGCATCGATCTGGTAGCGCAGCATCCGGTTGGTTTCGGTATCACGAAAGCCATAAGCACCCTGTAAAAATACGATCGTGCGGGTTGCGTCGGCAATGATGCGGGTGCTTGCTGCAGAGCGCTGTTCCAACAACTCGAGCCTTTCGGCGGCGGCGCTCAACGAGTGCCCCAATTCCTGGCGCAATTGATTGAGATCAGACGGGCGCAGGGCTTCCTGGTTGGTGCGTGTCAGAGCGCGGGTGAAATCTTCAAGCTTGTGCGCACTACTCTCGGCCTGTTTTTGCAGTTCGATATTAGAGCGATATTGCTGGTAAACAATCACTGCGAGAGCTACCAGTGCGACAATAACGCCTATGCGGAATAAAAGCGTGGTACGAAGCGCAAAGTCCGCGCAAAAGTCTCGAAACGCATTTTGCAGGCGCGCAAATCGGGGCTTACGGCTGACCCGGGTGTAATCGATGACGTCGTCGAGCATATCGCCGAGTGAGCGCTTGATCCGGTCACCCTGGTGGTGGAGGCGGTAGCGCGAGAGCGGACCCTTGTCACCAAATTCTATCAGGTCGCGCTGCTCGAGCTGTTTCGAGTCGACGCGTGTACCATTTATCCAGAGCGTATTTTGTTCGCGTGCCTCGATCTCGTAGCCGTCACCGGAACGATGCAAGCGCGCGACAACTCCATCCATTAAAGGTTCGCTGCCTGCCTCGGCGATGCGAATCATGTCTTCCTCGTTCAACGATATGTCGAGCGCGGTGCCGCTTAACCAGGACGCAGTGCCACGCGCTGGTCCGGTAAGAACTTCCAGCGAAGCAGGCGCGTCGAGTTTTTCCTCGGCGCTATTGTTGTTTTCAACCATCGCGTTTACCCATTACAGACTTGGACCGTGAACTACACTCGCGAGTTGCAAATACCGTAAACACCCCGGGCAGAGGGCGATCAGGATCAATCCCTGGCTTAAAAACCCTGCTGCGGAACCATGGCGTCACCAACCGGCCATACCGCGTCGGTCATCCACATTCCATCGAATTCTCCATCGAGTTGTTTGCTTAATCGAAACGCAAACACGATCTCGATGCTATTTTTCCCCTTCAATTGCACCAATTGGTAGGCATTGTTGTCGTCATAGACGACTTCACTGAAATTGCTTTCGACGTGATCGACCATGATCCCGTAAACATCGTTTTTGACCATTTGCGTAAACTTGTCGAGGGGACCGGTGTTAACCTTGTTGGCCGGCGAGGCAAAGGCAAAAGTGGTGGCAATACCGGCATCGGCAAATGGTTTGTCGTTATTGGCCAGGGCGTTGATCACAATTCTTACGACATCCTGGGGTTCAAGGCCCACCTCGGGTTGTGGAATCGCCGCCTGATCCGGGTTGTTTGATAGCGCTGCATGCAGTGGTGCAGCGTATAACCAGACCATAATCAGCGCCATTATTGACGCATATTTATATCTGCACATATGTAGTGACCTCCAGCGCCAAGAATACGCCTTCGCGTGGCGATTGTCAGTCAGGCGCTAGCTGGAGACCTGTCGCCATCCGATGCGAAGCGCTGTACTGCGCCGATCAGAATCATTGTCGTTTTCCTGCTGCTGTTGCCGCTAACGGGGAATACGGCGGATATCAAACTGCAAAACACCATATCCTTAACGGGACCCAATAACCATCAATTTCCTGTTTGAAGGCCTCGGTCCTGAAATGGGGATTTAAACCAGACGCTGAGGTAAAGGTTTAGAGCCACTTAACTCGTTCAGCTTCGGTTCATTGGGAACCGCTAGACTTGCATCTACCTCGCAGCGAAGCTGAAAAACGGTTGATTTTGCTAGATAAGACCGCTAAGGTGCGCGAATACCGAAGGTCCCGGGCATCTAAAATAATATTTATAACCCGGCCAATAACTAGATAATTTAGTGTAACAACACAGCCGAGATATTCCTGCCATGTCGAGTGATAAACCCCTTGTACGCTTCGTCGATATACAAAAAAGTTACGACGGGGAATCGCTTGTCGTAAAAAGCCTGAATCTTGACGTGGCGAACGGTGAGTTCCTGACCATGCTGGGGCCGTCGGGGTCAGGGAAAACCACTTGCCTGATGATGCTCGCTGGATTTGAACCGGCCACCCACGGTGAAATCTTCTACAAGGGCAACCCGATCAATCGGGTTCCACCGCACAAACGCGGTATCGGCATGGTGTTTCAGAACTATGCGCTTTTTCCTCATATGACCGTGGCTGAAAACCTGGCCTTCCCGCTGCAGGTTCGCAACATGGACAAGTCCGAGCAGGAACAACGCGTCAATCGCGCACTGGACATGGTTGAACTGGGGCCTTTGGGTGATCGGCGCCCGGCACAGCTATCTGGTGGACAACAGCAACGTGTCGCGGTGGCGCGCTCGTTGGTGTTCGACCCCGACCTGGTACTGATGGACGAGCCACTTGGCGCACTGGACAAGAATCTGCGCGAGAAAATGCAGTACGAAATTAAGCATATACATGAAGACCTCGGCCTCACCGTTGTTTACGTTACCCACGATCAAAGCGAAGCGCTGACCATGTCGAACCGCATCGCGGTGTTCGACGATGGCATTATTCAGCAATGTGCGCCGCCGGATGTTTTATACGAACAACCGGAAAACGCTTTCTGTGCCAATTTTATCGGCGAAAATAACCGCTTTCTCGGTAAAGTTGTCGAAGACAACGGCGATACCGTCAAGGTCGATATCGACGACAATGCCGGGACCGTTATCGCCAAGAAAGTAAAAGTGAACGCGGTCGGTGATCGAAGCACCCTGTCGCTACGACCCGAGCGCGTCACAGTTAACCCGGAACCGGGATCCTTACCCAATATATTCGAAGGCATTGCCCAAGAATTGATTTATCTCGGCGATCATATCCGTACCCGTTTCACGGTGTTAGGGCATGATGATTTTATTGTAAAAATTCCAAATTCAGCCGATCACGCGCACCTTCAAGAAGGTGGCACGGCTAATATCGGCTGGGCCGCGGAAGACTGTCGAGCCCTGGATCCATCGGACTAGATTCCACATTGATTCAGAACTGGTTTGACAAAATTTTCGTTAATTATAAATAGATATAACACTGAGGAGCTTTACTAATGAACAAACTTTTTAAACAAACCCTGCTGGCAACAGTAGCAGCCGGCGTGGTGGCCACTGCCCAGGCGGAAACCACGATGGTTATCGTGTCCTGGGGCGGTGCTTACACCAAGAGTCAACAGCGCGCCTACCACCAGCCTTATATGGATGCTAATCCCGGCATTACTATTGTTAACGACGATTCTTCTTCGGAAGGTGCCTCGAAACTGAGAGCGCAAGTGGAAGCTGGCAATGTTACCTGGGACTTACTCGATGCAGAAGCACCCAATGCAATAACGCTATGCGACGAAGGCCTGGTCGAAGAAATTGACTTTGACAAGGACCTCGCTCCAGCGCCCGATGGAACCTCGGCCACTGAAGATTTCGGCAAGTCGCTTATATCAGACTGCTTTATTCCGCAGATCGCCTATTCGACCACACTTGGCTATCGATCTGATATTTATGATGTCGCGCCCACCAAAATGGCGGATGTCTTCGATCTGAAAAAATTCCCCGGCAAGCGTTCCCTCGAGAAACGTCCCGATCCGAATTTGGAATGGGCCTTGATTGCCGACGGCGTCGATCCTAAAGACGTTTATAAAGTGCTCGATACCAAGGAAGGCGTCGACAGGGCATTCGCAAAACTCGACACCATCAAAGACCAGGTTATCTGGTGGACCAAGGGCTCCCAGCCGATGCAGTTACTCGCCGATGGAGAAGTTGCATTTGGTTCCGCGTACAACGGTCGGTTGTTCGAGGCTATCGAGGTCAACAAGCAGCCCATTAAAATGCTCTGGGACGGACAAGCGCTTCAGTTAGACGGCTGGGTGGTTCCCAAGGGCGCCCCCAATAAGGCAGAAGTCATGAAATACCTGCGTTTTGCAACCGACACACAACGGCTTGCAGACCAGGCGAAGTACATTTCTTATGGCCCGTTGCGCGCCTCGTCGGCACCGATGGTTGGCAAGCACGCTGACCTGGGTATAGAAATGGCCTCGCATATGCCGACCGCACCCGAGAATATGAAAGGTGCCATTTTCTATGATTTCGAATGGTGGGCGGATAACAAGGACGATTTGGCCGAACGTTTTGAATCATGGTTGGCTAAATAAAACCCGGGTTTTACTCGTAAACTTTTATTCCGGGGTTCCCACGGAACCCCGGAATAACCTGACAACGGATTTACAGAAATGGCTGATGCTGAAGCAGAAAATGAACTGATTACCACCGCAGATGGCATCCCATTGAAGCAAGCCCTGAAGAAGGCGCTGTGGCAGCGTAAGAAAACTGCACTGCTGCTGGTGTCACCGCTGTTTCTGTTCGTCATGATTACCTTCCTGATTCCCATCTTCGACATGCTTATTCGCAGCGTCGACAATTCGATTGCCGGCGAACAATTTCCCAGCGTCGTTGTTGAAATACAGAGATGGGATCTTGACTCCACCGAAATACCTGATGAAGCGACTTTTCAGGCGCTATTTAAAGATTTCAAGGTTGGTGCAGAACAAAAAACCATCAGCCGACTGGGCCGGCGACTAAACTATGAAATGTCAGGCATGTCCGGCCTGTTCAGAAAAACCGCACGTAAGGTTAAAAAACTCGAAGCCCCCGAATCCGCGACCGAGGCAATGATTGCCATTGACAAAGATTGGGGCGATATAGAGACCTGGCGGTTAGTCAGAAGGGAAAGCGGTAAATACACCAATTCCTACTACCTGGCCGCGGTCGATGCGGAAAAGCTAAGCGACGGCTCGATTGCGATGAAGGCTGAAGAAAGACAGGTTTATGTCAAATTATTCTGGCGCACCCTCCGGCTCAGTTTTACGATCACCGCTCTCACCATATTACTCGGTTATCCGATCGCCTATTTGCTGGCGACGCTCAAAACCAAGATCAGCAATATGCTGATTATCCTGGTGTTGCTGCCTTTCTGGACTTCACTGCTGGTTAGAACATCGTCCTGGATTGCGCTGTTGCAAAAAGAAGGCGTAATCAACGACATACTGGTCGGCATCGGCGTGATAGGTGATGACGGTCGCCTGGCGATGATACACAACGAGACTGGCACCATTGTCGCGATGACTCATATTCTGCTGCCGTTCATGATATTACCGTTGTTTAGCGTGATGAAAACCATTCCACCGAGCTGGGTGCGAGCGGCGCGATCGATGGGCGCCACACCTTTCACCGCTTTCCGGCGCATCTACCTGCCAAATACGATTGCCGGCATCGGCGCGGGGGGTATCCTGGTTTTCATCCTCGCAATCGGTTATTACATCACGCCTGCACTGGTTGGCGGCACCAAGGGTACGCTGATCAGTAATTTTATCGCCTACCACGTCTCGACCTCGTTGAACTGGGGGCTGGCGGCCGCGCTCGGTACCATACTGCTGTTACTGGTACTGGCTTTGTATATTCTGTACGACAAAGTTGTCGGCATTAGCAACATGAAACTGGGGTAGACCGATGGCCTTACCAATTCACGCAACACTGGGCGAACGCATCTGGCACTACTGTTTTCTGACGATCTGCTTTGCGATATTCACGTTCCTAATTTTCCCGATCCTGATTATCCTGCCGCTGTCGTTCAACGCACAGCCGTTCTTTTCCTTTACTTCGGAAATGCTGCATCTGCAGCCCGACGCTTATACGACCAAGTGGTACCAGGAATTTTTCACCAGCCTGAACTGGCAGGGCGCGGTTAAAAACAGTTTCATTATCGCTTTCTTCTCAACGATTATTTCGACATTTCTCGGTACCCTGGCCGCATTGGGACTGAGCAAGCCCGATTTTCCGTTTAAAACCACGATCATGGGTTTGCTGATCTCTCCCATGGTAGTACCGCTGATTATTTCAGCCGCGGGCATGTTTTTCTTTTATTCAAGAGTCGGCTTACAGGGCACCCATGTCGGCGTCATTCTGGCACACGCGGCGCTGGCGACTCCGTTCGTTGTCATAACTGTGACCGCTACGTTGACAGGCTTCGATCACAGCCTCACCCGTGCCGCCGCGAGCCTCGGGTCTGCGCCGACGTATACCTTCTTCCATATCACCGTGCCGCTGATCATTCCCGGCGTCATCTCCGGTGGGCTGTTCGCCTTTATCACTTCCTTCGATGAGGTCGTGGTGGTGTTATTCGTCGGCAGTTACAACCAGAGAACCATACCCTGGCAAATGTTTTCAGGTATCCGCGAGCAGATCAGCCCTACCATCATGGCTGTGGCAACAATATTGATTATGATATCAGTCGCATTATTAATATTTTTGGAACTGATGCGCCGGCGCACCGAACGTTTGCGCGGCATTACGCCCCACTAATCGCCACGACTCCAATCGCCGAGTGAAAATCCCGTCTGGTGAACAACGCCGGCGGCTAGCAGCTCGTCGATTTCAGGCCACCACATACTCTCCGGTGGGTGCACAAATATTTTGTCGATAAACTCCGCTGCAACGCCTTGTCTGACGAATATTTCCCTGTCCTTGGCTTGTTCATTGTCAACATTGATCGAAGGAATAAGGCTGTAGGTCTTGTACTGGTGAAATCCCAGCCTCGCGTTCGGTCCCAGTGATCGCGTAATGCCGGCAACAAACGCTGTAGTGCAAGACGACAGGCATTCATCCAGGGAAAAAGTATGCAGTTCGTTTTCCCTGATCAATCTTGCTAATCCTCTACCTTCATATATCTGACCACCCACACTATCAAGGATTATCCCTTTGACCTGTGGATTCCGAGCAATTAAATCCGAGACACTATTGGTGATGCCGATTTCGAACGGACCGCGCAAGTGGATGAGGGTATCTTGTTTGATCAGGTCAAGTGAGTATTCAGGGATTGACGGGATGATTTCCTTGAGCGCCAGATCCTGTTTATAAATTTGCAGAGACTGATAGGTCTCTACTGTCGAAATCAAAATTACCGCCAAACTCACGGCCACAGCAAATTGTGCTGCAATCGTCGACAACCTGCCGGCGTTCGATCTGATACGGGTAGCGCAGGAGCGTAAAACGCCAACCACCTGCCAGGGATAAATGACCAACTTTACGACGACGAAGTAAACGAGTACTGCGGTCGTGACGGCTATTTCATCGACAATAAAGGGTGGGAATATTAATCGCTCCAGCAAGCCAAGCGCAAAAAACAACAGGACGAAATTAACCCAAAAGGCCTGAGTTAACGAGAACCCTCCCTGCCAATGTTTCTTTATGTAATTTAATAAGTAGGTTTTCACTAAATTGCACTAATTCAGGACATAGATGGTCCGACCAACTATTCACAAGTCCGGGTTACAGTCGTTTATACTACAGAGATTTTACGCGATTGGGAGTCATACATTTTGGTGATAGCTGCGAAACAATTGCTGTTGGCCTCAATCGCCACTGCCGCATCGATAACGGATTTGCAAGCGGAAGTAAACTTTGCATCATGGGGCGGTGATTACGAGGCGGCACAGCAAAAAGCCTATGTAGACACCTGGGATAAAGGTACGGTCAAATTTCTGAAGTACAGAGGCAGCCTGGACGAGATCAGGATCCAGGTTAATTCTGGTTCGGTGAACTGGGATATCGTAGACGTATTGCCGCACGATGCTCGTGTCGGCTGCGATGAAGGTCTGTTCGAAGAACTCGATCGCGATATGTTTGAACCTGCCCCAGATGGCACCTCGATGGATGACGACATCATGGTGGAAGTGCCCAACGATTGCGTGGTTCCACAGGCAATCTGGTCTTACCTGTTCTTTTACAAGGAAGGTACCTTCAAAGGAGAGCAACCGACTACGATTTCAGACTTTTTCGATGTAGAAAAATTCCCGGGTAAGCGTGGTATTCATGCCTGGCCGAATGCGCTGATCGAAATGGCGCTAGTGGCAGATGGCGTCGAAATTAGAGATGTCTACAGGGTAATGAGCACTTCTGCGGGCATCGACCGAGCTTTTTCCAGGCTCGATAGCATCAAGGATCATACCGAGATCTGGTATTCCGGAGAGATGCCGATAGAAATGGTGAAATCGGGTGAAGTCGTGATGTCAATCGCTTTTAATGGTCGCATCGGTGCAGCAATCTTGTCCAAAGATGAAAAGTTCGTAGCCGTCTGGGACGGCCAGGTACGCGAAGAGGAATGGCTGGTATTGCTCACAGGCGCACCCAATAAGGATGAAGCCAGGGAGTTCCTGGTTCATGCGTCATCCCCTGCGCAGCAAGCAGCGTTAACCAAGTACATCAATTACGGTCCGATGCGGGCATCTGCATTTGACATCATTCGAAACGGAGAACCCTGGTTCCATAATGGCAAAGACATTATGAAGCACTTGCCCAACCGTCCAGAGGTAATGCCTCGCACAATCGTCGCTAATCCCGAATGGTGGGCCGACTATGGTAGCACCGTGGACGAACGCTACGCAGCCTGGATCAGTTCACACTAACCACTATGACAACTTAAAAGAGGCCCGGGTACTATTCGGATTTGAGCTTCGCATCACTGCGGTCGCAAGAAACTATATCCCGGCAAACTTACAACTTGAATTTGAAAAATGATATTCTGAGCGGCATGAATACAGATGACATGGTGTACTACCTGTACACTGACAAGAACGGCACCCCGATAAAATTCGCTGCCATCGTCCTGGGCCTCGAGACCGACGGTATCCTGATCCGCGTTGGTCGCTATGATGTGCACAGCAAGGAAGTTTCGACCTTTGAATCGGTGGTTTCAGAGGCTGCGCTACAACCACGCTCCGTACCCTGTAGCTATGAAGATGAATTGCAGGGCAAGGCATAACTCCATTGATCACAACTCTCAATGCCATCGCCCCGATCTTCCTGATCATCACTACCGGCTATCTTCTTTTCAGAGCAAAGATCGTCGACGAGTCGGTCTGGTCCGCAATCGAGCACATCTGTTTCTACCTGCTGTTCCCCTTTCTGATTATCCGCACGCTGAGTCGCGCCAATCTTGGCAGCGTACCGGTGATCGATTTCATGGCCGTCATCGTGGTTGCCATCCTCGGCATGTCTGCATTGTTAATCCTGATACAGGCATTTATCTGGAAACGCTTTCCGCAAAGTGGACCCAGTTTCAGCAGCATATTCCAGGGCGCAACCCGTTTTCACGGCTTCGTTGCGATCGCCGTCATCGGTCCGCTCTACGGCGATGCCGGGGTAACCCTGGCGGCGCTGGCGCTCGCCATCATGGTGCCATTGCTGAACGTCATTTCAGTCGTTGTATTATCGGTCTACGGGCACAGCGATACCCGGCCCCAGGTAATTGCAGTCGCCAAAAAAATTGTGACCAATCCGCTGATCATCGCCTGCATCGTGGGACTGCTTTTTAACTGGCTTGGCCTGCCTGACATCCTGTACGAGACAATTGGGATCATCGGCGCCGGGGGTCTTGGACTGGCATTGCTTGCGGTCGGTGCCGGCATGAACTTCGGCCAGGCAGCACAACACAAGATGCTGCTCACGATTGGTGTCCTGACCCGCCTGATTGGCATGCCGGCGATCGTCATTGCGATGTCGTGGCTGGTGGGCCTCGAAGGTACAGCGCGTACCGTCGCAATCATTGCCGGCGCGGTGCCGACCGCGGCCTCGGCTTATGTAATGGCGCGCAAAATGGGAGGCAATGCGGAGTTGATGTCGAGCATTGTAACCTTCCAGGTCATTGTCGCCTTCTTTACCCTGCCACTGTTCATTTATATCGCCGAACAGCTCTAAAATCTTTATTGCGGCCTGCGAGCCGACAGCGTCATTGCGCCCCACTCGTCGATAGTGTCATTGTGGTGGAATCAGCACGAAATTACCGAAATGCTGTTTCTTGAGGAACTCCTGCTGCGCGACCGCGATATCTTCCAGCGCAAAGGTTTTTGCAACCAGCGGGATAATTTCATTGCGCTCGATGTAACCGACCAGGTTAGGAAACACCGGTTCATCCCAGGAGGTACAGCCGATGAGCCTTAAATCCTTGAGATAAAAGTCGCGCATATCCATGCTGACCATGGGCCCCGCGATGGCACCGGATGAAGCATAACGGCCGCCCCGGCTGAGAAGTTTCAGCAACGGCGTAAACCCGTCACCGGCGACATTGTCGATAACCACGTCGACGCTGGATTCACCCAGTTCGGCAATCAAGTCGGCGTCTCGCTCGACTATCCGGTCGATATCGAGGTGCGCAACCGCGTCAATCTTGGACCTTCCGACAACCGCGGTTACCCGTGCGCCCCTGCGTTTAGCCAGCTGCACCACGGCGGAACCGACCCCGCCCGAGGCTCCGGTTACCAGCACATGGTCGGTCGCGCCAACGTCGGCACGATGGACCATGTTTTCAGCGGTTCCGTAGGCGCAGGGAATGGTCGCGAGTTCGACATCGCTCCAGTCACAATCGACCTTGAAGACCTCGCCGGCCGGCACCCTGACATACTGCGCAAAGGCACCGTCAAAATCGGATGCCATCCAGATATTTTCAAGCGAGTCAAACCCGTTCAAGCGCATGCAGGCCCGCACTAGCACGCGTTGCCCTACCCACGAAGAATCGACATCGTCAGCCTTGCCTACCACCTCACCACAGCAATCCGTGCCCTGGATGAATGGAAAGGGTGTACCCGCGTTCCAGCCACCGTCAGCAAGCTGGCCAGAGTCACCATCGCTATCAGCGAATTGCTCGGTACCGCTCGTCACCGAGGATGAGTACCAACCCAGTCGGGTATTGATCTCGGTATTGTTAACCCCGGCGGCAAGTACTTTCAACAGCAGTTCACCCGGCCCCGCAACCGGGATCGGTACATCACGATATTCGAGCCTGTCGTAATCGCCGTTGCCGGTTGTTACCACCGCTTTCATGTTTTCCTGACCGGGACCCAGCTCAAAGCGATCTGGATTCAACCGAGTTAAATAATTTAAATCAGGCACTCTGTAACTCCCCGTGTTAATCGCTTAAAGCATAATTGTAATCCAGGGGATTGTCGCATATCTTGGCGTAATGGAGTTGATAAGAAACAACAGGCTTGTGACGTTCATCAATTCTGCGTCTTAGCGAAATCAATATAATCATTGCGGTTTAACAAGTTGTGCTAAATGGACGAATACTTCAATCTCGGTGAATACAAGCGCACGATAACCACCCCGGTGGCCGAGGCGAACGCGTGGTTTGTGCGCGGGCTGAACTGGTGCTATGGCTTTAACCAGGAAGAAGCGGCGCGCTGTTTCGAGAAAGTCGTCGAGCTCGACCCCGAGTGTGCCATGGGCTACTGGGGCATCGCCTATGCCGCTGGCCCATTTTATAACAAGCCCTGGGCCTGGTACGGCTTGCAGGAACGTGATGAAGCAATCGCCTACTGCCACGAATACACATCCAGAGCATCCCTGCTTAAGCAAAATGCGAGCCCGGTTGAGCAGGCGTTGATCGACGCGCTCTGTGCAAAGCATCCCGCTGCACATGCGAAAGACCTTGCGGAACTGGATAACTGGACACAGGATTACGCGGATGCGATGCGGCGGGTGTACGATGAATTCGCCGAAGACCTCGACGTTGTCTGCCTCTGTGCAGAAGCAGTTATGAACCTGACACCCTGGAAGCTGTGGGATTTACATCACGGCATTCCGGCGATAGACGCCTGTACCGAAGAGGCGATCGCTATTCTCGAGCACGGCCTGCATATCGTCAAACGCGACGGGCTCGAGCCACATCCCGGCATTCTGCATTTTTATATTCATGTCTACGAAATGTCGCCAACTCCCGAGAAAGCCCTGGCCTGCGCTAATCAATTGCGCAATCTATGCCCAGAGGCCGGGCACCTGGTCCACATGGCGAGTCACATCGATAGCCTCTGCGGGAATTGGCAGGATGCTGCCGATGCCAATCGCCGTGCGATTAAGGTCGATAAGAAATACATCGGGCTACGCGGCAGAGAAGAGTTTTACATGATCTCGGTGGTGCATAACCACGACTTCAACATCTGGGCATCGATGTTTCTGGGTCAATTTCACGAGGCCCTGCAAAGCGCTGACAACATTTGCGAGCTGGTCCGGGACAAAAGGAACCTCGTGGACAAGTGGTACCTGGCTTCTACACTGGACGGCTACTACGCCGGGCGCGCCCATGTGCTCGTGCGCTTCGGGCATTGGCAACAGATTTGTGATGAAGACATGCCCTATAAGCCCGACGAGGTGCCGATTACGACGATTCTGCTGGTATACGCCAAGGCAATCGCGCATGCGGCCCTCGGCGACCTGGCGTCGGCACGCAGCTTCCAGCAGCAGTTTTACGAGCGCTATCGGCTGGTGCCTGAATGGCACGTCATGGCAAACAACCCGAGCCGCGACATTCTCGCAGTTGCGCAGGCAATGATGAACGGTGAAGTCGAGTATCACGCCGGTAACCATGAGCTCGGGTTTCGCTATTTACGCGAGGCGACCGTGCTGTGCGATAACCTTGAGTATTCCGAGCCCTGGCCCTGGATGCATCCACCCCGTCATGCGCTTGGCGCCCTGTTGCTCGAGCAGGACCGGGTCGATGAAGCACTGATCCATTACGAAGATGACCTCGGTATCCATAATCGACTGCCGCGTTGTGACCAGCATCCCGATAATATCTGGGGCTTGCACGGTTACCATGAATGCCTGACCCGGCTCGGACGTCTGGACGAGGCCGCAGCCATCAAACCGCGTCTCGATGAACTGATGCGGCAGTCCGATATCGAGATCAAGTCATCCTGCTGCTGCCGCGGCATGCAGGCCAGCTGACACTGACGATTCCTTAATTATTTGAGTCAGGAAGTCCTGTCATGATGACCAGGGCCATCCCCTCGCTTTTTGGCGTCATGCCGGGCTCAAGTCATTTCGGTCTGCCAGTCGACAGCGTCATTGCGGCCCCCGAGCCGCAATCTATTACCGAGCCTTTACTGGCAGCAATCCGGAAAGCCTGGAAGGCTTTCCGAGTCACTTTCGAGAAGGCTCTATAATGGATGCCGGGTCAAGCCCGGCATGACAGGTTAATTGTCATTCCCGCGCTCTCTTGTCATTCCCGCGCAAGCGGGGATCTTGCAATCACGGCACCATTGCAAGATCCCCGCTCGGAGGCCGGGATGACGTGGATATTCGGGGATGACGTTTGACGCGGTATGGCGCAGGGACGATGTGTTAGCTAACGACCTTCCACCTGGACTTCGTAGCCGGCTTCCTCGGGTTCGTCATCAACCATCTCCGGCGGAAACCCGGGCGCAAGAACTTCAACGTTTGCAGCTTCCTCGAGCCGCTTGATGATATTGGGTGACAACTCACGCGCTCCGTATCGCTCCTGGCCTTCCTCGAAAATCCCCTGCATCATCGAGGCGAGTTCGAGCTCCAGCCCTCCCCGTTTGGCAACTTCGTTGAATAACCCGATATCCTTGCACACCAGGTCCATCGTAAAACTGATATCGCGACTGCCGTTCAATATGACCTGGCTTTCAGTCTCGTGCACGAAAGAGTTACCCGAAGATATTCGAATCGCCTCGTAGGTCGTGTTCAAGTCCATACCGGCGACTTTAGAAGCAACCAGCGCTTCACACAGGCTTAACAGGTTCGCCGTCGCGAGATAATTGGTAACAACCTTTAACACCGAGGCCGAACCGAGTTCCCCGGTATGCAGAATTCGCCGTCCCATCGTTGTTAACAGCGGCAGCATGGTTTCGAAGGTCGCGCGTTCACAGCCGGCGAAGATGGCAATATTACCGGTTGCGGCACGATGACAGCCGCCAGAAACCGGGCAATCAACCGGTTCGGCGCCGACCGCCCTGACCTTTTCACCGAGGCGCAGCACTTCGTCCTTGTCGGTAGTACTCATTTCCGCCCAGATCTTGCCCGGGCCCAGGCCTGCGAGAGCGCCGTCTTCAGCTTCCATCACCATCGCACTGGCGGCCGGGCTCGGCAGGCAGGTGATAAGGACATCGACGCTTTGCGCCATTTCGCGTGGACTATCCGCCCATTCGGCGCCATCATCGAGAAACGGTTGTGCAATGTCGGCATCCAGGTCCCTGACCGTCAGCCTGACACCATTTCGTAAAAGGCTGCCGGCAAGCTTGCCGCCAATATTTCCAAGGCCAATAAAACCCACTTTAAGCATTTAAATTCACTCCGATCCCGATTCAAGACTGCGCGAAATTCTACGCCCCATTTCAAGTCGCGGTAAACAATATTTTTTGCACCACACGATCGCTAAACATGATGCTGGATTTGCACCTCGTGCCTCTTTATACTCGCGCTGATTTGAAGCCCTAATTCACTATTCGAGACTTGTCTGATGGCTAAACTCACCACCGTATACTGGCGCGACATTCCGGCCCAGGTTATCGCCAAGGAACGCCGCGACACGGCCAAAATCGTGCTCACCGAACGCTTCGCCGAAGCAATCGACAAGGCAGCTATGCGCGCAAAAATGGCGGGCACTGATGCTTACCTGGAACAGTGGCGACGCGAGGTCGTTAACTGTGGCAAGGATTTACAGGCCGCGGTCGATGAAGCCGCCGCAAAACTCGAGCACGACTTCGACGATGCGCGTCTCGAAACCCTGATCAGCAACGGTGGCAACGACGCCTGAAGGTCATCTGGGTCTGGCGAGCCAGCGTTATTCCATTGGTTTGATCAGGTCGGGGCCTTCGTTTCGCGAATTGCTCACCGCACTGTTGACCGCGTAGTACTGGTAATCCGGTGCAGTTTCGAGCAGCAACCGGTCGGCTTCGTCAGTTTTATCTGATTTGCAATCAAGCCAGGCGTCGTAGTCCCCTGGTGCTATGTAAACCGGCATACGTTGATGTAATTCCTGCATTGCACCCCTGGCTTCGGTCGTCAACACCGCGCAGGACTGAATTTCATTACCCTCGGCATCCTGCCAGTGCTCCCAGATACCGGCCATCGAGAACAAATGGTTATCGATATGACAACAATAGGGCTGCTTACGCCCATTCTCGAGCCGCCATTCATAGAATCCGTTAGTCGGCACCAGGCATCGCCGGCGTTTGTAGGCGTTGCGGAAAGAGGGTTTTTCGGCGACGGTTTCAGCACGCGCGTTGAACATGCGGTTGCCCATGGTGACGTCTTTTGACCAGGACGGGATCAGGCCCCATCGATACAGGCTGAAGCTGGAGTCGCTTAACGCCAGTACCGGGGTCGTTGGGGCAATGTTGTAACGCGCCGTGAACAGGTCAGGGGGTGGCATATTGTAATGCTCGATGATATCGCCCGCCTGGGCGTCCAGAAAAAACCGTCCACACATATCGCCCCCGAATCAACTTTCAAATCCACGCGAAAGCCGCATAATAGCGCAGTTTCATTAATCCCAGACAGATGTCACTGCTACAGGCCAAAAATCTTCACCACAGCTTCGGTGACCAACCGCTGCTCGATAACGTCAACCTGACCCTGGAAGCGGGTGAACGGGTGTGCCTCGTCGGGCGTAACGGTAGTGGTAAGTCGACCCTGTTGAAAATTATCGCGGGTGATATCAAGGTCGACGAGGGTGAAATCACCCACGGCGCCGAGTTGCGCATCTCCGAGCTTCGTCAGGACGTACCAAAAAACTTTGCCGGTAGCGTCTACGACTGTGTCGCCGAGGGTATCGGCGAACTCGCAGGGGTGATCACCAGCTGGCACCATGCGGCCGTCGAATCAGCCACAGACCCAGGTGCCCTGGTTCGCATGCAGAACTACCAGGATCAAATCGAAGCGCACAACGCCTGGAACCTGGAAACCCGTATTTCGAGCACCATTTCACGTCTCTCCCTGCCCGCTGACCAGCCATTCGACGAATTGTCCGGCGGCATGAAGCGACGGGTTCTGCTCGGCCAGGCCCTGGTGGCTGAACCCGATTTACTGTTACTCGATGAGCCCACCAATCACCTCGATATCGATTCGATTCTGTGGCTCGAAAACCTGTTGCTGGGATTCAATGGCACGCTGGTATTTATCACCCACGATCGCGGCTTCCTGCAGCGTCTCGCGACCCGCATCATTGATCTCGACCGCGGCCAATTGACGAGCTGGCCCGGTGACTATCACAAGTACCTGGAGTCTTACGCAGCCCAACTCGAAACCGAGGCTCGACATAATGCGCTGTTCGACAAGAAACTGGCACAGGAAGAAGGCTGGATCCGACAGGGTATCAAGGCACGTCGCACCCGCAACGAGGGCCGCGTGCGGGCACTGGAAAAAATGCGTTCGCAACGGGCGCAACGTCGCGAACGCAGTGGCAGCGCCAGGATAACTGCGCAACAGGCCGACGCCTCGGGCAAGATCGTGATCGAAACAGAGAGCCTCGGTTTCAGCTGGGACGACAAGCCGATCGTCAGCAACTTCAGCTGCAAGATCCTGCGGGGTGAGAAGATCGGCATCCTCGGTCCCAATGGTTGCGGGAAATCGACCCTGATCCAGCTGTTACTCGGTCAGCTGAAACCGCAAACCGGCTGGATCAAAACCGGTACCCGGCTCGAGGTCGCCTATTTCGATCAACACCGTGAAACCCTGGATCCACAGAAATCGGTACGCGACAATCTCGCGGCGGCTGGCGACCAGGTTACGATCAACGGTCGCTCGCGGCATGTTGTCGGTTACCTGAAGGATTTTCTGTTTAGCGAGAAATCGATCCATATGCCGGTCAAGGCACTGTCGGGCGGGGAACGCAATCGCCTGCTGCTGGCGCGCCTGTTCACCCGTTCCTTCAATCTACTGGTTATGGACGAGCCGACTAACGATCTCGATATCGAAACCCTGGAATTGCTCGAGACGCTTATCATCGACTACAGCGGTACCCTGCTGCTGGTCAGCCACGATCGCGAATTCATCGACAACACGGTAACCAGCACCCTCGTGTTTGAAGACCACGGCCTGGTCAACGAATACGTCGGTGGATACCAGGACTGGTTACGCCAACGAACAGCGGTTGAAACCGTCGCCGAAAAATCTACGCCAAAACAAAAATCAGCACCACCAGTCGGCAGGCACCGATCGGATCAAAAAGAATTAAGCGCCTTGCCCGGCAAGATCGAAAAACTCGAAACCAAGATCGAGGCCCTGCACCTGAAAATCAGCGCACCCGATTACTACCAACAGGAAGCCGAAGTAATTCGCGACGAACAGAAAAAGCTTCAGCAACTGGAATCTGAGCTGCAGGATTTATACCGGCGCTGGGAAAAGCTCGAAGCTGAATAGTTTCAAGCCTGCGCAATATCGAGCCAGGCGCCCGCAGTAACCTGCTGCAATTGCGGCGGGCTCATACGAAACACCGATTCCGGGGTGCCGGCGGCAGCCCAGATTTCGGCATGGCGTAGTAATGAATCATCCAGCAGGGTGCGCAGGGGCCTGGCATGCGCTACTGGCGGCACCCCGCCAATCACAAACCCGGTTTGTTGCCTGACAAAATCGGCATCGGCTTTGCCGAGCTCGATCCCGGTTTCAAATTGCACTTTTTGCAGGTCGACGCGGCGATCCCCGGCGCACATGACAAGCACTGCCTGGTCACTTGCCAGGTCCCTGAATATCAGCGAATTGGCAATCTGGCCCACCTCGCAGCCGAGTGCATCGGCGGCCAACTGCGCGGTCCGCACCGCGGCAGGCAGAATCCTGATCTCGAATTCCAATCCAGCCTGTTCCAGGCAGGTTTTCACCTTGAGGTTGGCGGGTTTCATTCAAACTAACGCTACTTTCGCGGCCTGAAATGCTATGATGCCGACATTCTACAGGATCAAACAACCGAGTGAAAAACAGAGAGGCAAGTTCAGATAAGTTAATCGTTATACCCCGAAACCAGCACACTATATCAAGAAAATCGATATCCGATTCTGCGCTCAAGGTGCTATATCGGCTGTCCAAATCAGGCCATAGAGCCTGCCTGGTTGGTGGGGGTGTTCGCGACTTACTGCTCAAGATACAGCCCAAGGATTTTGACGTGGCCACTGATGCCACGCCGGAAGAAGTGCGCGCCTTGTTTAAAAACAGCCGCATCATCGGGCGTCGATTTCGCCTGGTTCATATCCGCTTCGGCAGAGACATCATCGAAGTCGCCACCTTTCGAGCTCATGACGAGGATTCGCCGAAAACCGAACTCGATACTCACGGACGCATATTGCGTGATAACACCTTTGGTGAAATCGAGGAAGACGCGATACGTCGTGACTTCACCGTCAATGCGCTCTACTACGACATCCATGACTATGCGGTGCTCGATTATACCGGTGGACTGGAGGATATCGACAACCGGCAGCTACGCCTGATCGGTAACGCGGCAACACGCTACCAGGAAGACCCGGTGCGCATGCTGCGCGCGGTGCGATTTGCCGCCAAGCTCGATTTTTCAATCGAAGCCTCCTCCGCCAGCGCGATCTATGAATACGGCCACCTGCTGGAGGTCATTCCACCGGCACGCATGTTCGATGAAGTGAT
>CAXMSP010000161.1:0-18121 GCA_964196225.1 uncultured Gammaproteobacteria bacterium
TTCCGAGATAGAGCTGCGTATCGTACTCGAAATCGACCCTGCCGTTGACCGCAAACTGGTCAAACAGGCCGAGTAGCTCGGTAACCAGCGGAATATATTGCGCTGAATCTTCCGCGGGGCAGTAGGACGAAGATTGCAGACGCCCGATCAGCTCTGAAAAGTCGAGCAACTGGCTGTTGTCAAAGTGCAATAAATCCATGCTTCCAGCGGCAAAAAAACCTGCAATGTCATCTTCATCGAGGTTCATGTGATTAACCTTGTCGTATTCGGGTGCGTACTCGCGCAGGATGGCATCGTAGGCCTGCTGAAAGGGTTCGTTGACTGCACGCTTGTTCCAGATCAGCGCAAGTTTGCCATCGGGCTTTAGAATGCGTTGGAACTCGGTCTTTGTTGCCGCGTTATTAAACCAGTGAAATGCCTGTGCCGCGGTTACCAGGTCGATTGAGCCTTCCGCCAGGCTAGTGTCTTCGGCCGTCTCGTCAATGCTAGTGAAATTTTCATACTCTAAAAGTGAGGCTTCAGCAGCCTTGCGCATGTTGGTGTTGGGCTCGACGGCAGATACCCGGAGACCATGATCGAGCAATAACCGGGTAAATATGCCGGTCCCTGAGCCGATGTCGGCAACTACAGCGCTCGCATCAAGCCCGGCTTTTTCAAGCAGCGTTGTGACCAACGCCGAAGGATATCCAGGTCGATACTTTTGATAGGCTTCGACGCGATCCGAAAATCGTCGGGTTGAATCAGTCATCGATAGAATAAGTCGTTTGAATGAGCCATGACTAAAGGTTAACCGTGTTCGATCTGAGCCAGCATTTGTCGGGCTAACTGCTCCATGCGCTCGAGCCCCACGTCGGCCTTTTGCAGGAACTCGACGTCGTAGCAGTCTGGATCAGCCCAGTATCGGCCCTTGATGTCACAGCGCTTGGCAAGTTTCGATAATCCGAGATCGGTCAGTTTGAAACCCAGTTCGGTCCACATTTCGCTAAGTTTTGCTTCTTGCTTGTGATCTTGATTGGTGGTGTCGTTCAACAGTCGCACGTAGGCCTGCGTGTGCCGGGCTGCGATGACGACGGCACGCAAAGCCTCTATCGACCGGCGCTGGCGCGCGCTGTTGGCGCGGTTCAGGTTGGTCAGCCATTGCTTGAGGTGCTTGATCAGCTCCCACAGGCTGATGTCGGTGATGACCGCCATGTCAGATCCAGACCTCGTTATGTTGCATTTGAATTCCAGTAGTTAAAGACCTGATTTATCAGGTTTTCGGATTGGTTACGCTAAAGATTCTGTACCCTGTTCGAGGTTGATATAACTGTCTTGTCGAAAGGGAGGGGCGCAAACCGCGTAAAATATTAGATCCCCTTTACCCGTGTTGGTAATTCTTTGCGCGATGTCAGCCGGGATACGAACCACGTCGCCCGGTAACACATCGATTGGTTCCAGGTCATCGACTTCAACCCGCCCTTGTCCGGAAACGATTATATAGCGTTCCGATATGTGATCCAGTTTATGCCAGGCAGTGGTCACGCCTGATTCAACCCTGGCGCGCGCAATTGAAACAAACTCATCACCCGGGTCATTTGCAATTTCGATAATATGGCAGCGCTCGTTGGTTTCGAATTCAACAGCCGCGCTAGCCTGTTTCACTTCTGTCTGCATAGGCACCTCCGTCAATACTGGTTCTCAGCATACTGATTGCCCCGGCAGATTTGCAATACTTTTCATTTGCAGCTCGCCATAATTATCTGGATACTCGCAAGAACGACTATTTGAGGAGATTTAGGTGACGACCAGACCTGGTTTAGTATCGTGGCATGAATTACGGCATCAACTGTCTGCGGTCCTGCCGGATGAAAATTGTTCGCTCGGCATTCCGCCGGCCTGTTACGCGGACGATGAATTGCTGGCTCTCGAACAGAATGCTGTTTTTCATCACGGTTGGGTCAGTCTCGGTCGGGCGGACCGCTGGGCCAATGCCGGGGATTATTCGGCCATGGATATCGGTGGCGTCCCGCTCATCGTGTTGCGCAGCAAGTCGGGTGCATTAAAAGTATTTGCCAATTCCTGCCGGCATCGCGGCAGCCAGTTGCTCAGCGGCGACGGCAACTGTAAAAAGATCAAGTGCCCGTTTCACTGGTGGACTTACGATCTCGACGGTCGCCTCAAGGTTTATCCACGCATGGAAAACGCAGTGGATTTCGATCCCGATGAATTTGGCCTGGTCGAGTTTGCGGTGGCGGTTGAACATGGATTTGTGTTTACCAGTTTTGAGGATCAACCCCCAGCGATAATTGAATGGTTGGGCGACTTTGATGCGTTTCATCAACCCTGGGGAATAAGCCATTGGAAGACGACCCGAGTACGCGAATTCGAAGTCGACTGCAACTGGAAAACTTTCATTGAAGTGTTTAACGAGTATTACCATCTCCCGATGGTGCATCCTGATTCCATCAACTGGCTGTATCCGGAGCCGGATGCCGCAGACGCGGTAAGCGGCCAGTATGCGACCCAGTTCGGCGCAACCGAAGGTGCCGCGGCGCTGATGCAAGATACCCAGCAGTACGCCTTGCCGACCGCACAAGGACTACAGGGCCGCGAAGCCAGGGGCACGCGCTATACCTGGATTTATCCCAATTTAACCTTTGCGTTATCACAGGACTCGATGTGGATGTACCAGGCGTTCCCGTTATCAGCTAATCGTTGCCGGGTGATACAGACCATATGTTTTCCGGCCGAGTCCGTGGCGCTCGACGATTTTTCCGAACGGGCCAAATATTATTATCAGCGCATCGACGCGGCTCTCGATGAAGACCTGCCGTTTCTGCTGAGACAGCAGCTTGGATTGAATTCGAAGTTTGCACAACAGGGCCGGTTTGGTGCGCTGGAGCCGAGCGTCGGCAAGTTTGCCTACTGGTACTCACAACAAATGTTGAAGCAGCTGTAATTATTGCGACGCGTTGGATTTCTTTTGGCGTTCTTCTTTTAAGCCTTGCTTCGCGGATTGATAAAAATCAGTGCATATCATGGCGGATACAATGACGACAATTAAAACGAAAGGTAATTCAGCGATCGATTGGGCCAGGCCGAGTACAAAAGCCAGAAATATGCCGACTGCAATTGCTCCGGTGATGATGTTATCCATGGCGATCTCTCTCGATTATTCGTAGCAGTATAAGGAAAATTATCCGTTCAGTATATCCAGTAACCAGCGCGTGCTGCGAAACAGACGCGCATCGTCGTTTTTCGCACCCACCACCTGGACACCGATCGGCAAACCTTCGGGGCTTTGCAGCAAAGGGACATTGATTGCAGGTGTGCCGCAGAATGTCCAGATCGTATTCATTACCGGGCTGCCGGTAGCGCCGAGGCCTGCCGGTGCAGGGCCCGGTGTCGCGGGCGTCAGGATGGCATCGTATTCTTCGAATAATTCGTCCAGGAAGGCGCGATAATCCTGCATTTTATTG
Organism: uncultured Gammaproteobacteria bacterium; assembly: GCA_964196225.1. Classification (GTDB taxonomy): domain Bacteria; phylum Pseudomonadota; class Gammaproteobacteria. The sequence goes on from CAXMSP010000161.1 coordinate 3,459, forward strand.
ATCGCACTGTCGTAATCGCTGGTACTAACCTGCTGACCGCGTTCGATCATTTCGCACAGTACCGTGCTCAATTTCGCTTTGCCGCGCTTGTATTCGTCGGCAAAACTATGCGCCAGGTCGGCTTCCATCACCTTGCGGTGATCCTCGTGCAACTCGGCGAACGACGTTGGTAAATCGACTATGTCGACGGTCTTTTCCCGCCTTTGGTTGACCGCGTCGATAAGCTCCCGCAAACCGTCCTTGGCCACCTCTTCAACCTGGTCCCAGACCGGGGTGCGTACCAACGCGAAATGAGGATCTGCCGGGACCACTTGCGCCATCACCTTGCCGATAGCAGGAGGTGCGATCGGGCTCATGTCGGAGTCCTGGGCGTCGAAGCGCATCAATACGTCGGCGATCAGCGCGAGGTCACCGAGATTGCGCGCGAACACGCCAATCGTATCCAGCGGTGGTGATTGTTTCAGCACGCCGTGACGCGAGATGCGTGCAAAACTGGGTTTGAAACCGTAGACGCCGCAGTAGGAGGCTGGCCGGATGATCGAGCCGTTGGTCTGGGTACCGACGCTAAGCGCGACCATCGCAGCCGATACTGCCGCTGCCGAGCCGCTCGATGAGCCACCGGGAGTATGGTCGGGATTGTGCGGATTACGGGTTTTTCCGGGCGAAAATACCGCCATTTCAGTCGATACGGTCTTACCGAGAATGATGGCGCCGGCTTCTTTTAGCAACGACACCAGGGTCGCGTCCTGAGTCGGCTTGCGCCCGCGATGCAATACTGTTCCATGCTCGGTCGGGTAATCGGCGGTATCGATAATATCCTTGATGCCAATCGGCAGGCCGTGGAGTGGTCCTGTCGACAGGCCGCGGCTGCGAAATTCATCGGCCGCGCGCGCCTGTTGCATCGCCACTGCCTGGTCGAGATGCGCCCAGGCCTTTATGGAATCCTCGAGTTCATCGATGCGCGCGAAACAGGCAGCGACCAGCTCCTGCGAGCTCAGTAAGCCCTGCTCGATAAGCGCGAGTGCGTCGCAGGCACTGTGCAGGTTTGCCGTAGCCGGGTCAAATTTATCCATGGTAAAGCCTTACTTGCAGGCTACCCTGGTCCAAACAGGTAGACCGGCAACCAGAGCGCGATTCCGGGGAAGTTATACAGCAGTATCATCGAGAAAATGATGATCGCGAGATAAGGCATAATGCCGCGGAATATATCCATCAACTGGATATGCGGTGGCGCCACGCCTTTCAGGTAATAGGCGGCCATTGCCATCGGGGGCGTCAGGAACGAGGTCTGCAAATTCAGCGCCACCAGAATACCGAAAAACAGCGGCTCCACATGGAAGGTTTCCAGCATTGGCAGGAAGATTGGCACGAAAATAATGATAATTTCGGTCCACTCCAGCGGCCAACCCAACAGAAAAATAATGGATTGCGCGAGTATCAGGAATCCTACCGTTCCCAGTTCCAGGGAGAGCACCCATTGGTTGATTAACTCGTGACCACCGAGGTAGGAGAACACCGAGGCGAAGGTCCACGAGCCCACGAACAGCCAGCACACCATCGCCGAAGTTTTAGCGGTGAGGTAAACTGCCTGCTTTAATCGTTCCCAGCTGAGCGCGCGATAGCATATCGCTAGAAACAGGCCGCCGAATGCGCCGACACCCGCGGCTTCGGCCGGTGTCGCCAGACCCATCAGGATGGCGCCGAGTACACTCATGATCAACAGCGCCAATGGAATAAACGAGGTTATCAATTCCCAGGCAATCCTGCCGAATGACGGGACCTCTTCCTCTTTTGGCTTTGGCGCCAGGCTCGGATTTAAGGTGGCTCTCCCGACCACATAGATCATATACATACCGGCCAGCAGCAGGCCGGGGAACATTGCCGCGGCATAGAGGCGTAACGGTGAAATTTCCGCGATCGCGGAGTACACGATCAGCATGATCGAAGGCGGTATCAGGATACCAAGGCAACCACCTGCACAAATGACACCGGCGGCAAAACTCTCGTCGTAATTGGCTTTCAGCATGGCCGGGAACGCAAGCATGCCCATCAACGTAACGACCGCGCCGATGATGCCTGACGCGGTTGCGAATATGGCGCAGGTAAACAACGCTGCAACCGCCATGGATCCCGGTAAGTGACGCGCGGCTAGCTGAATACTGAAAAACAGACGATTGACTATGTTGGCCCGTTCGACCACATAGCCCATGAATAAGAAGAGTGGGACGGCCACCAGTACGTCGTTGGACATGACCGAAAAGGTATTCTGCACGAATAAATCGAATATCCGGTTGTCGAATATGGTTTGCATGCGTAGTTCGTCGTAGTAGGCGTAGTAGCCGAAGCCGAGACCCATTGCGATCAGCGTGAAAGCAATTGGAAATCCCAGCATCACCATGAAGATGAACAGGCCCAGCATAAATACTGCGACAACTGGATCAGACATTTCCTTCTTCCTCCAGCCTGCGCAAATCTTCCTGTTCATTCATCAGCATGGTTTCGGTTTCCTGTACATCGTGCAGGCGCGGTGGCCAGGCCCCGGTTTTGATACAGATCACACAGCGTACGGCCTCTGCGATACCCTGCAGTAAAACCAGCGTGCCGGAAACGGGTATCAAGGTTTTGAAGAAATAGATTTGAATGCGCGACGGGCTGCTCCAGCTGACTTCCTTGTAAAACCAGGAATCGGCGGCAAAACCATATCCGTAGTAAATCAATGCCAGCGCGCCGGGCATCAGGAACAGGATATAAAGCGTCAGGTCAATCTTGGCCTGGGTTTTTATTTTTAACAGTCGATACACCACGTCGCCGCGCACGTGGGCGTCCTGTGACAAGGCGTAGGCGCCGGACATCATGAACAGTGCACCGTACATCTGCACGCTCATATCGAAGGCCCACACCGTTGGGGCGTTGAGCACATAGCGCATGAACACTTCGTAACAGGTGGAAAATGTCAGAATCACGATACACCACGCAAAGGCCTTGCCGGACCAGGCGCTGAGGCTATCGATGAAGTAAAGAATGCGAGTCATCATTGCGTGCCACCGGGGTGTCTATCGAGCGGGTTGATGCAGAAAAAGCAAGGGCGGTATTAGAAAATACCGCCCTGCTGGCTAGCTTTTCCGACTGTTACAGTTTGCCAAAGTAATGCTCGTAGGCGCCCTTGTAGTCCGGTGAATTATTCAGCGCATAGGCACCGTGCCGCTTGGCCCAGGCCATCTGCGAATCGATGACCTTCTTGAAGAAAGGATCGGAATCGCTGATACGCTTCACCACGATATCCCAGGCCTTTAGTTGTTCGGCCATGATGCTGTCGGGCGTGCGGTAGACGTTGACGCCGTGCTTTTCCTTGAGTACGCCCAGGTCCTGTGAATAACGCTCCATCGCCTTCCAGGCCATGTCCTGTGACGCGGCTTCGGAAGCGTGTTCCAGAATTGCCTGATGTGCTTTTGAGAGTCTGTCATAAAGTGTTTTGTTGAAAATGATTTCGAAACTTTCCTGCGACTGGTGGAAGCTGGCGAGGTGGTAATGCTTGGAAACGTCCTGCATGCCGAAGTCCTTGTCCGAGGTCGGATTGTTGAATTCGGCGGCGTCAATCAGCCCGCTCTTCATCGCCGGCTGGATTTCACCGCCCGGCAGTTGCACCACCGACATGCCCATTTCCTGCAGCACGTCCGCGGCCAGGCCCACGGTACGATACTTGAGGCCTTTCATCTGGCTGCTATTATTGATCTGCTCCTTGAACCAGCCCAGCGGTTGCGCCGGCATCGGTCCGGTAAAGAAACCGACCAGGTCGAGACGCAGCTTGTCGTGCATCAGTTCGTAGTAAAGATCCTTGCCGCCGCCATAGGCGATCCAGCCCATCAGTTCATTCGCGGACCAGCCGAAGCAGGGGCCGGTGCCGAACAGCGATGCAACCGGGCTCTTGGAATACCAGTAGGCGGTTACCATGTGCGCACCGTCGAGCACGCCCTTGTGCACCGCCGTTTGCATTTCGGCGGTCTTGACGACCGCACCCACGCCGAGTAAATCGATCTTTAATGAACCCCCGGACATTGCTTCGACACGTGAAACGTAGTCCTTGGCAAATTCAAGAAAAATACCGCCGCCCCAGGCGGCCTGTACTTTCAATACGACGGGGCTGGCGCCAACAGAAATATTGGGGAATGCGGCTGCTGCTGTTCCGCCCGCGATTGCGGCGGCGCCGGTGGTTAGAAATTTGCGACGTGATGTTGTTGCTTTGGTCATAACTAGTTTCCTCTTATTAGGATTTAATTTAGGGTGGCGAAAGTTATTTTCTAGTCAATTACGCATGAAATCAGTGTTTTCTCAGTTGGTCTTTCGAATCGCCGTTACCTGTTTTTGTTGCTATGCGGATGACTGGAATCGGAATTAAAGCATATTAAGCGTGTATATTGTATACCAGATTGGCTTTTTTCTGGATTTGCGACCGATTTCAATTGCCATAGCAGGCTTATTGCGCGGGTTGAGTATATTGTGACAAATGCCCGATTCACAGCTTTTTTTCGCCACGGGTAATTGTTTCCGCCCGAATTAGCCGGGTTTAGGCCACCCGGTCACCCGGTTCTTCGCCGTTAAATATCGCGACCAGGTTGTCGATTGCCCTGAAGCCCATTGCATCTCGTGTTTCACGGGTGGCACTGCCGATATGCGGCAACAGGAATACGTTATCGAGCTCCCGGTAGCCGGGATGAATCGAATCGGGCTCGCCGTTGAAGACATCGAGCCCCGCGGCTGCAATGACTCCCGACTGCAGCGCTGTGACCAGGGCATCATCGTCGATAACCCCGCCACGCGAGGTGTTCACGAGAATAGCGTCGGGGTGCATTAATGCGATTCGTTCGCGGTTCAGCAATCCGCGGGTTGCCTCCGACGCCGGGCAGTGAATCGACAATACATCGATATTTGCCAACAGCGCTTCGACGCTATCATGGTAGATCGCATTACCAGCCTGGTCCGGTTCCAGCGGATTACGATTGTGGTAGTGGATCGTCATGTCAAAGCCGCGCCCGCGCCGGGCCACTACCTGGCCAACCCGACCCAGGCCCAGGATACCAAGGCGCTTACCGGTAACCTGGCCTCCTACCATGAAGGCCGGGCTCCAGTCTTTCCATTGTTGATTGCGCACCAGGCGTTCGCCCTCGCTGGCGCGCCGCGCAGCACCCAGCATCAATAACATCGCAATTTCGGCCGTGGCATCGGAAAGCACGTCGGGTGTATTGGTGACGATAACCTGTTTTTGCCTGGCCGCATCGAGATCGACGTGATCGACGCCGACCGAAAAGTTGGCGATCGCTTTTATCCGCGCGGGCAGTTGTGCGATGGTTTCTGCGCTAAATTTTTCAGTATGACAGGGCAGGATCGCATCCGCATTTTCGGCCAGCTGCAGCAATTCCGCGGTGCTGTAAAGCCTGTCATCGGGATTGAGGATAGTGGTGAAGTGTTGCGCCAGTTTGTGTTCGACTGAATCAGGCAACTTGCGCGTTACCAGAATGACCGGTTTAGCCGCCATTCGTATTCCCCCTTGCTGTTTTTGTTGATCAGACTCTATTTAATTCTCGGTAAAGCCTGAATGCCATACGTCCGGTAACGATAGCGGCCAGAATCAGCAGTGTCCATAGCAACCATTTTTTCCAGGGTGTCTCAGGTTGCGGCACCAGGCGCGAGGGCCCACCGGATTCGCGAATCGAACCAAGCGTTACCAATGCACCCCGTTGTTGGGCCTGTTTCAGGTCACCTTTTAATATTCCGTTTAAATCGGTTTTCTCGCTGTTGCCTTCATAATTGCCCCAGGCGAGGGTATAGGGTCCAATGTCGTCGCCGAGGAAGATCAGCTCGTATTGCGGGTAAATCAACTCCACGCTGGGTGGCTCGAAAAGCTCTGCCCGGGAGGTAAACCAGATACTCTGGTAGGATCTGCGGGGCAGCCCGATCGGTATGCTGGGTTTGACGTCGTCAGCGCCGATATTATGCTGCCGATACCCGGTGCGGATGGGTTTCCTGGTGTCATCTTTACCCCAGATTGCAAACAGATCGCCATTTATAACCCGGTTCGCATCGGTTGGAACAATGCGCATTGCCTCGGCCCTGACTTTCGATGGAAACTCAAAAGTATAAAATTGCACTCCGTCCTGTTCGCTGGTTTCGGGACCCAGTTGATAAGTCTGTACCGGTGCGTCTTCAATTTCGCGGTAATGTCCTATGACGCTTTGCAATTCGAAGTTGGTTACGTCGTTGACCGGGGTCAGGCGCAGGTATTTCTGGTTGCGTGGAATACCCTTGATGCTGCGCCAGTTGAGATCTTTTGATTCCTGATTGGTCAGGCTTTTACGTGACTTGATCACGCGCAGTCTATCGAGTTCATTGCCGACCTCGACCCTGACTTCAAGTATTTGGCCCGCTGGCTGGTGTGCCCATGTCAATTCGATGCGGTCGAAGTTGGGTGTTTTATCGTTTACCGATAGTTCAATCAGGTAGTCCTTGCGCAAGGACTGCACCGCAATGGTTTCAGTAGTCTGCAGTTCCGACAATGAATCCGCCTGTTGGGTTTGCTCGCGCGTGGTTACGGTTTTTGAATTCTGTTGCAGGAAACGGTCAAATTCATGAAACGCAAGCTGCCGGTTGTGTTCGATGACTGTTCTGGGGGTGCGCGTAATCGCATGCGGCAGTTGTTTGTCGTTGAAATTAAAAACAGCCAGGTCGCTCAAACCGGAATGCGTCAGATTGATAATGACATCCATTGGCAACACGACACGCTGTAACGCTTGATCAGTTTCGCTGAGCCGTGCCCGGTAAGCGTAATCCTCCGGACTGGTTTCTGCCTTTACCGTGCTGGCCAGCGTTAGCAATATTATCGGAAACAGAATTTTATGCATGGGACGACTCTACCATTTCTTCGTCCGGCTCCGCGTATTTTTCTGGGATCGGTGAGAAGTATCCGGTAGCGACCAGCAGGCTGCCAACCACGAGGAATGAAACGATGCGTTCGACGGTGCCGCTGGCGCCGAGATCGATAAAGAACATTTTTACCAACACCACACCGACTAATGCCGCACCGACAATCCATAACGGTCGCAGCTTGTTGCGTGAGGCGAACAGCATCGCGCCCATGCCGATAACGGTCCACAGGATCGAGATCGCGGACTGCACCCGCGTGTCGACTGACATTGCCGACAGATCAAAACGAATGTCGAGATAATGGTGCATGCTGCGGATCAATACAGCGGTCAGCCAGACGAAGCACAAACCCGCGAGGATGATTACGATATGATCCCGCTGGATTTTCATCGAAGGTTTTACCAGTTTCAAACTGCCCAGAACCAGCACAAAGAAAGCTATGTGTGTTAGATCGACCGGATTGATAAACGGGATATATGGAAGCGGTGCCGGATCGCCGCTATTGGTCAGGTTGATGATCAGGTTCCATAACAGCAACAGGCCCGACAGCGTGCCGATCAGACTCAGCTGCAGGGCAGGCCCCAGTTGCTTGATCGCCGGCAAAATTTCGATCTGAGCAATGCGCATTGCGATTAACGGCATCACCGCAAATACCGCGTAGTATCCCTGACCGGGAAGGTCCATTTTGGTTTCAAAAATCCAGACCAGTTCGAACGATAGAATCAGCGCAGTAAATACTACCAGGCCGGTATGGGCCGCGATATTGACCGAGGCAGGCCAGGTCACGGTTTCGAGTTTCTCGATCAACCAGTAGTTCGTCCCCAGTACCGCAACCCAGAAATAAAGATCGGGCGTGACCAGGATGTGGTCGTTGTCAAACAGGGAATAAAGCGCAATCAACATCAGTACCGGCAACAACAACGCGGCGTTTATAGCAGCCGGCATCCAGTTCCAATCGCGCAGGCGGTCAAGATAGACCAGTAATGCTGCGGTTGCACCAAACAATAATAGCCAGGCGCTGAGTTGATGGTGGGCGTACTCGTCGATCTGTACCAGTGCGCTGATCAACCACCAGGCCATTGCCCAGATGTAAAACGGAATGTGTAGCAGTCGCAACTTGAAATCAGGCGCCTGCAGGTAGAGCATGCGCGCGGAAATGAAAGCACCGAGTGCGATGAAAACACCGCCGAGAAAAGCCGGATTGAGCCAGGCCGTGTCGCCGACGTCGTCGATGTTTCGCAAGAAAAACAGCACCCCTGATCCAACTTGTAGCGCGATCGCGAAGCATTGGGCATAAAAGCGATTCTGGCGAATCGATACCCACAGGATTCCCGCGGCTTCAAGCGCCCAGGCAGCACTGCTCCAGTGCCCATCGAGCGCGTAAGGTATCGCCAGTGTCGCGAAAACCACGCCGATGGCGAGCATCGCCTCGGCCAGCAGACGAAACTCTTCGCCGACATGTTTCCATGCGTAGCGGGCCAGTAGAATATAGTAAAAGCCCATCGCTGCCGAAGCTCCGGCGATACCGTAGTCGTAATCGCGCAGCATGACCATTAGTAATCCGGACACGATGACAGGGGTGCCGAATACCATTGTGCCGTCGACCAGACCCGTCAGATGTTCGGGTTGACGCAGCGCGTACAACACGCCGATCAGGCTGTACATTAGGAAGAACAGTAGCAGGAACGCGCTGGTTGGATAAAGGTGTTCGGTACGGTAGTCGAACGCCACCCACAAAACAAAAACGCCGAAGGTGAAAATAAAGCCCAGCAGGTTGAGTGAGCGCCAGGCGCGAAACCACGCGACCGCAAATACGGCTGCATTTAAAACGCTGTAGTAACTGAACAGACCGATGTAATTGCCACTGCCGGTAGACGCCAGGAATGGTGCCAGGAAACCGCCCAGTATGGCATAAATCGCAAGCGCTTTTGAGTCCTGCAGAATTGCCAGGGCGACTGTAAAAGCCGAAAAGAATACCAGTAACACGAAAGTCAGCGACGGTGGCAGCAGGTCAGCAAGTCTAAACGCGGCGAATATTGTGATGTAGATGATTCCGATGCCGCCACCCTGCAATAGCAATCCGTAGATTGTTTTGCTGAGGCGTAACCTCCAGCCGAAAACCAGCAGGACCAGGCCACCAGCAGCAGCACCCATGAAACGGAACTCAAGCGGGATGCGAGAATTTTCAGCCGCGTACTTGAGCAGAAAAGCGACGCCAAAAAACAGAACCAGGAGTCCGATGCGTACAAAAATATTGCCGTCGGTAAAGTAGGAAGTCGCCGCGTTACCGATGCGGCGCAGAAGATCTTCAAAATGATCAACGGGGTTTTTTGCGCGCGGACCCGGATCATGCGTAACGCTGGCAGCAGCTGGCGGAATACTTGAAGCCGCGACTGGCGGCGATTCCCACTGAGCTTCGGGTTCGGAAGGAACCTCGGGCGATTCCGGTTCAGGTGGTTCTTCGCTGATGACGGTGTCGCTGGCAGAAATCGGATCGACAATTTCGCTTTGTGCTTCTTTACCTGCCACCGGCCCTGCCGCGAGCGCAACGACCTGGACGCGCAGTTCATTCAGCTGTTGCTGCAACTGGTTTGTCTTGTTGCGCGTGATCCAGAACATCACGATGATTGCGACCGGCAGCCCTATGGCTAACAGCACGATTGCGGTGATGATAAAACCGAGGAAGTCCATATAAGCTTTTGATTATAGTAGGTTTGCGCAACTATACTGCGGAGGTTCAAGCGTTAGCGAATATTGCGCAAGACAACGGCCTGAATCTCAAAAATTTTACTGCCTGGCTGACTTAGTTCGGCGAGAGCATAGCCGCCAGGGAACATATAGCAATACTTTCTGTTGAATGTACCGGATGGCGGTACCAAAGGTATCGCTTTACGTGCCGTATGGCTTTCCTGTCAATGGAGCAGTCTGGAATGTAATATACCGCTTCGTCAAAGTGCCGGGCGCAAACGGGCGCCATTACTAGCGTGCAAAAATCTATCGCCAAGTGGATCGACTTCCTCTATGGCCCGTTTTTCAGGGTCGCTGGGTTCTTTTACCGGGTTTACACGGCCAATCGCGCCCGCGTTGAAGCCATCAAGTCGAATGCAAAAGTCTCCGCGTTTCTAAAGCTGTTGGCGGTACTCGTGTTCGTGGGGTGGATACTGACCTGGTTTTTCGCCTCGGAAGAGAGTCGCACTCGGCTGGTCGACGATGTGAAACAGAGCATCGGCCTTTCTGACTAGATACCGAGTCAATTATTTACTTGCCTGGTCCGCAGTGGTGGTTGCGCCCGAGCAACGCTTGCGGTAAGTTTTTCCGCTTGGGCCAGAGGAGTCTAAAAAAAGCATTGACTAAGGAACCTAACTACCAGGGTTATACCGAGATTCAGCGCGGCGAAAGCGACGAGCTTCTGGTCAGGACTTCGAGGGGCAGTGCCTGCGGGGAATACCTGCGTCGCTACTGGCAACCGGTTGCCCTGACTCGCGAAGTCGAAGCTGTCCCGCGGGTAATTAAAGTGCTCGGTGAGGAACTGGTGCTGTTTTGCGACAAGGCTGGACGTTATGGCCTGGTTCACAAGCAATGCCCGCACCGACGCGCGTCGATGGAGTTCGGGGTCTGCGAAGAAGACGGAATTCGCTGCTGTTATCACGGCTGGCTGTTTGATGTCGACGGCAGCATTATCGAGATTCCCGGGCAGCCGGAGAAGATTGCCGACCTGGTCAAGCAACAAACCAGGCTCGGTGCCTACCCGGTCAGGGAATACCGGGGGTTGATTTTCGCCTACCTGGGGCCGATCGAGCAGATGCCGGAATTTCCGATTTACGACACGCTCGAAATCGAGGGGCAGACCCTGGTGCCTTACCGCGCCGACTATCGCTGCAACTGGCTGCAGGTGCTGGATGCCATCCTCGATCCGATTCACACCAGTTTTCTGCATTCGCGCATGAGCCGGGCGCAATTTTCCGAAGGCATGGGTGAAATCGGCGAGCTGTTATTTTACGAGCGCAAAATGAGTTTTCTCGGCGCCAATGTGCGCCGCGTCGATGAGCACGTCTGGGTGCGAGTCAACGAGTTGGTGCTGCCGAACTATACCCAGGCGGGTGCCGCGTTTTCAGCGGATGGCACCCGCGCGATCTATTACGGTCGAACCGCGTTTTCACGCTGGGTGGTGCCGATTGACGATGAAAACAGTACCGCGTTTGCATGGGCCATCTTCGGTGAGCGTGCCGACCCGGAGGAATACAATACGCCCGAGGGTCCCGAGTTGATCGAGCAGGGTGAGCTCATGGATCGAAGCTATGACCAGCGCCAGCGTTTTCCGGGCGATGCCGAAGCCGTGGAGGGCATGGGCCGCATTGCCGATCAAAAAATGGAACACCTGGTGCCGAGCGACAAGGGTATTATCCAGTACCGCAAGAAACTACGTAAGCTTTGCCGCGATCTCGAAAGCGGAATTGCCCCTGCTCATGTCACCGATTTTTTACCAAACCCGGTAGCGACCTATGGTGGTGATACCGTGCTGAAAATAGACGAAGATGCGATCGATGATGGCCGTCGGCTGATTGAAATAGGCGAAAAAGTCATGCATGCCCAGTTTGACGCTGAAACCTTGAGCGGGTCGGAACGGGTAGAGACAGTGATCGATACACTTAAGTCGCTGGAGGCCGGATAGCATGAGCATCAAACTGCATATCAAGAATAATCACGCGGGACCGGATACCTTTCCTTCGACGCCCGAAAGTGAACCGGTGTTTACGATTTCGATGGACAAGTATCAACAGGCCGCGCAGCGCTATCCGGACCTGGCCGCGCAACTCGAAGTTTTTGTCGACTGGGATACCGATCATTGGGTCGAGTCGATGCAAACGACCGAGGTATTACTGACCTGGAATCTGCCTACCGAGAACCTGGCAGAGCTGGCACCGAAGTTAAAATGGATTCACTGCATTGGTGCCGGCGTCGAACACCTGTGTCCGATGGACTGGGTGCCCGCGGGTGTGACGATAACCAATAACAAGGGTGCGCATGCCGACAAGGCGGGCGAGTACGCGCTGATGGCGATATTGATGCTGCACAATAAAATGCCCGCGATACTGAGCAACCAGCGTAGCGCGACCTGGAATTCGCTTTTTTCAACTCCGATAAAGGGCAAGACGGTCGGCCTGATTGGCGTCGGCAGTATCGGCGGCGGTGCGGCCGTGCAGCTCGACAAGATGCCGGTACATATCATTGGTGTGAGTCGACACGGCAAGCCTCATCCACATGTGCATGAAATGGTGGCGATGGATCAACTGGACGCAGTGTTACCGAGGATGGATTATGTTTTTGTGTCCCTGCCGTCGACGCCCGAAACTCTCGGTTTGTTTGACCATCAGCGGCTGCAATCGTTAAAGGTGGGCGCCGGCATCATTAATGTAGGCCGTGGTTCGACATTTGATTACGATGCGCTTGCCAATTTGCTGGCGAGCGGCCACTTGTCAGGCGCGGTCATCGATGTTTTTGATGAAGAGCCGCTGCCGCATGATTCGCCACTATGGGTGGCACCGAATTTTGTTGTCACGCCGCACGTATCGGCCGATGATGGCGACAACTATGTACCGATTACACTGGAACTGTTTTTTAATAATCTGCAACGTTACCTTTCAGGAGAGCCGCTGCTGAACGTGGTACGTCCGGAACTGGGATATTGATATGCACAGCATTGAAGAATTTGTTAACTGGCTAAATTCGTTTGAGCACAGAGTTTCACTGGATGAATTAACCGACCGCCTGGACGACGACTCTATATCGGCCGACTTGCTGGCAGAGCATATACATTTTTCTGACGAACGCTATAGTCGGAACCTGGTGGCCTACGGACCGCAGTTTTATGCGCTGGTGTTGTGCTGGAAGCCGGGCCAGGCAAGCCCGATTCATGACCACAAGGGCGCCTCCTGCGGGGTGAGGGTGATCGAGGGGGTCGCCACCGAAACCAGTTTTGATCGAAACGACGGTCAGTTAGTCGAAAAATCGGTTACCACGATGAAAGCCGGCGATGTCTGCGGTTCGTTTGATGACGATATTCACGAAATTCGTAATAACGGCGACGTAAACCTGGTCACGCTGCACGTCTATTCTCCCTACCTGGACAATATAAACCTCTACGATCGCGAAACCGGCGAAATCACCGTGTTTTCCGATCCCATGGTGGCCAGTCTAAGCGCCTAAACCGGTTGGCTCGGGGTTTGTTCGGGTCGCGATTTATGCATCAGTTCCAGGATTGCGCGCACCGCCACCGCGGTAATAACCACCGCTCCACCGATAAGTGTCCAGCGTGTGGGAACCTCATCGATGAACAGCCACACCCAGATCGGGCCCAGCGCAAATTCGAGCAGCATGATCAAGGTGACTTCAGCTGTGGCCAGGTGTCGTGATGCGATGATGAACATCCAGTTAACAAAACCTGACAGGCAACCTCCCCAGAATAGCGACAACAACACGTCATTGAGTGGTATATCGAGATCGCCACCGATCACGGTAAATGAAATGCCGATAATCAGTAACGATGAGATGAGTAGGGCGGGCAACATTTCAATCCTGCGTCGGTAACGCACCACCACCGCGTAACTGGCGAAGCAAAGTGCGGTTGCGAGCGCCATCAGGTTGCCGAAGCCAGAACCGACGTTAATACCGTTCAGCACCATCAGCACAAGTCCAAAGCCGGCAAACAGCATCGTTACCAGGGTCGCGTTACGCAGCCTTTCGCCAAGAAAGATTCGCGCCAGCAGCGCCGCAAAAAATGGGATTGCGCCAAGTACAAACAATGCGTTCGCGATCGTGGTGTGGGTCAACGCCTGGATGAAACAGATACCGGCAACCGAGAGCAGAACGCCTGCCAGCAGGCCGAAGCGCCCAACCCCCAGGACGGTGGAAACTATGCTGCCTCTATTTTGAATTGCGATAATCAGAGCGATCGCAACCAGCATACCCAGCGACCGGTAGACATTGATCTGCCACGGATTTGCCACTTCGATGTTTCGCTGCACCAGTCCACCGAAGCTGATCGCGATCGAGCCAATTACCATGAGCAACATGGCGTAGCCGTGGCGGCTATCGATCGAATGCGTGCCAGCTTTTCCTGGTTCGTGTAACATCGGGGTAGCTTAGTTGTTCTAACCGGACTCGACAAACATGAAAAAACGTTTCTATGTAGCGATCGCCCTGGTCCTGTTAAGCGCGTCAGCTTCCGCGATTGGCAAAAAGGAAGTCAGGGCAATTATCGAAGAGGCATATCCGGGCGCGAAGATTACCGAAATTGAAAAAGAGAAATACAAGGGACAGAAAATCTATGAGGTCGACTTCAAGCATGATGGCAACAAGCTTGAGGCCATCATTAGCCTCGACGGTGAGATCATCAAGGTAGGAATCGACGATTAGGATTTGAAATCGCTTAATAAAAGCGTAACCGCCCGTGAACCTGATGCGCGCGTTTTTGCTTTCAAGGACTGGGTGAATAAGGTTTGCATAGTGCCTTTTTCCTTTGTTATCCTTTTCTCAGTTTTCGCTTTTACCTCGACTATAATTTAGTAATTCTGGGTTGAATCAGGCAGAAGTCGAAACCTGTCCACACGAGTCTCAAACTTCAGGAACTATGTTAGTTCGCTAACCTGAAGAAAAGCTGAGGATCGATCCATGCAAAGCCTGTTAGTCATCATTTTAGTCGGAAGCTTACTCTGCTTCTCGCCCGCGATCGCAGACCAGGGCTC
>CAXMSP010000162.1:0-17815 GCA_964196225.1 uncultured Gammaproteobacteria bacterium
TATACTCGTGATCCAGGCAGATCAACTGGCCGCCAACTACATCGGGGCTTATCAAAACCCGATTGCGAGTACCCCGCATATCGATTCACTGGCTTCGAGTGGGGCCATTTTCGATTCCGCTTATACCAATTTCCCGCTATGCGCACCATCACGTTTTTCGATGATGGCAGGTCAACTGGCTTCGACGATAGGCGCCTACGACAACGGGGCCGAGTTTCCGTCGTCGATCCCGACCTTCGCCCATTACCTGCGCAATCTCGACTACCAGACCTGCCTGGTCGGCAAGATGCATTTCGTTGGCGCAGATCAGCTGCACGGATTCGAGGACCGGTTGACCACCGATATTTACCCGGGGGATTTTGGCTGGACCGGTGACTGGACCGAGGTCAGGCCCAGTTTTGCCAACGATAGCGTTACCTTTACCGATGCCGGGGTTTGCCTGCGCAACGTGCAGCTCGAGTACGACGACGAAGTCTGTCATCGCGCGCGCCGCAAGATTTACGACCTGGCACGTGCCAAAGATGATCGGCCATTTATGCTATTCACCTCGTTCACACATCCGCACGATCCGTTTCAATGCCGACCCGAACACTGGGATCGTTACCGCCATGAAGACATCGATATGCCGGTGGTGAACACCCGGCAGGAAGAAATGGATCCGTACAGCCTGCGCCTGATGGCCCAGTACGCGCTAAAGGACAACCCTCCCAGCGAGGAGCAGGTGCGAGTGGCGCGACACGCTTACTATGGTTCGGTCAGTTACGTCGATGATCAAGTCGGACAGTTACTCGACGTGTTAAAAGAAACTGGCCTGTATGAAAATACAGTCATCCTGCTAACAACCGACCACGGCGAGATGCTGGGCGAGCATGGGCTCTGGTACAAGAAATCATTCTTCGAGGAGGCCTGTCGAATTCCATTGATTATCAGCCATCCTCAGATTAACCACCGTCGTGTCAGCGCAAATGTTTCACTGGTAGACCTGCTACCCACCCTGCTCGAAATCGCCGGCGACACAACCCAGTCGACCCTGGTCGAAGCGGTTGCGGGAAACAGCCTGTGGGGACTTGCAACCGATTCCGCAGCGTCATGGGATCACCCGGTATACGCGGAAAACCTGGCCGAGGGCTCGACCACGCCGCTGCTGATGGCCAAACAGGGGTCGATAAAATACGTCTACAGCGCGGTCGATACCGAACAGTTGTTTGACCTTGAAACCGATCCGCACGAGCAAATCAATCAACTTGAGAACCCGGACTACAGGGATTCGCGCGAAATCTTATCGAAACTGGTGCAGCAGCATTGGGATGTCGAAACCCTGGCACGTGATATCTTTGCCAGTCAACGTCGACGCCTGTTCCTGCGCGACGCGCTCGCCAAAGGCCAGCTCCACGATTGGGATTTCTCACCGGTCGACGAACTTGAGCAACATTGTTTGCGCGCCGACAAGATTTACTCGCAGTGGGCCTACCAGGATATCCTGGGTTACCGATTTCCGAAGACATGAATACGCCCGGATTACGCGCCATTGCCACAGCGCTGCGTAGCGGAGAAACAACTTCGACCAGGCTGGTCGAACAGGCACTGGAACTAGCTGACCAGTCGCGCGCGGTATTTACCGCGATCAATCCCGGACTCCTGAATCTGGCCGCCTCCATCGACCGTGCACGTCAGAAATCACCTCCCCAGTCACCGCTTGCCGGCATCCCGATTGCGCTCAAGGATCTGTTCAATGTCAGGAATGAATCCACGCTCGCAGGGTCGATCGTGCGCAAGCACTACGCGCAACCCGAGGCGCAAGACGCCGAAGTCGTCGCACCGCTGCGCGCTGCCGGGTTGCTGTTCCTGGGTCGCACCAACATGAGCGAGTTCGCATTCTCCGGGATCGGCAAGAATCCACATTACGGCACGCCTTTGTCAATCTGGGATCGCGAAACCGGGCGGCTACCGGGTGGTTCTTCGTCGGGAAGCGCCGTCGCTGTCGCCGAGGGTATCGTGGCGGCCGCGCTTGGTTCCGACACCGCAGGTTCCTGTCGTATCCCGGCTGCCTTTAATGGCGTGGTCGGAGTTAAGCCAAGCCACGGGCGCATGTCACTTAATGGGATATTCCCGCTATCGCCGACATTGGATGCACCGGGACCGCTCGCGGTAGACGTCGATAGTTGCTTTATTCTTGATCAGTTAATGTGCGGCAAGCTGACACCTTCCAACACACTGCCAGCATTACAACCCGCGGAACTGAAAACCATGAAGCTTTTGATCCCGGGAGCTCGCGTGATGGAAGACCTCGACGATGAAGTGCGCGTAGCATTCGAGCGATCGGTCGAGGTACTTACCGCGGCTGGCGTGAGTATCCAGGAGACGCCAATGCCCGTGCTCGATCATTGCGACGACTTTTTCATCGAGCGCCCGATCGTCGTGTACGAAGTCTGGCTGCACCATCGTGAAATGCTCGAACAACATCTCGAAGAATACGATCCCTTTGTCGGCTTGCGCATGTCGGCCGGCGCTGAAATCAGCGCCGAAGAACAACAGCGCCGATATCGTGAAAGAGAACAGATCGTCAACACCTTTAATAAGCAGTTTGAATCACTGCAGGTCGATGCACTGCTTTACCCGAGCGTGGCCTGCATCCCGCCGGCAATCGCCGAAACGGATGACGAAGATAATGCCCGGCAGGTTAACCTGCGCTGCCTGCGTAATACCGCGACCGTCAATTATTTTGACGGCTGCTCGATCAGCCTCCCCTGCCACCAGCCGGGTGAACCCCCGGTCGGTTTGATGCTGTCCGCGGCAAACGGCGGAGATGATCGACTATATCAACTAGCCGCTGCAGTCGAAGCCGCATTGAAAGCCTAAAGCCAAATCGAGGGAAAACTATCAATAAAATTGTCGGCACATTGTTGCCTTACTACAACCCAATACTCAGAAAGCTGGCGCGATTGACGACCGGGTCATTCGTGATCAATTTGATTTCCAGGAGTTGATCCAGATCAAAACAAACTCGCCGCCAGGGGTTAATCTATGTAGAAATGTTAAGTATCCCAATATTGATGGCCTCAGCACCCCTATTTCAGAAAGACCTGATTAACCGTTACGATAAACCAGGTCCGCGTTATACCTCTTACCCACCAGCAACAGAATTTCACGACCAGATCTCGGAAGCCGACTATCGTGGCTGGGCCAGGTTAAGTAACGAAGAACCTATTCCAAAGCCACTATCGCTCTATTTCCATATTCCGTTTTGCAGCTCGATTTGCTACTACTGCGCCTGCAACAAGGTCATTACCAAGAGAAAGGAACGTGCCGAGCCATACCTGCAGGACCTGTATCGTGAAATAGAAATTCAGGCCAGTCTGTTTGATCCGGATCGGCAAGTGCGCCAGCTGCATTGGGGTGGCGGTACACCGGGATTCCTGTCGCATCAGCAGTCGCAACAGTTAATGGAGAAGATTGCCAAACATTTTCGGCTGCAATCAGACGGTGACACGGACTACTCGATCGAACTCGATCCCCGCGTCATCGCGAAGGACGGGATCTCCCACCTACGCGGACTAGGTTTCAACCGCATCAGTATTGGTGTGCAGGATCTCGATGAGAAAGTGCAAAAAGCAGTCAACCGGGTTCAGAGCCTGGAAACAACTTCGACCGTAATCGATGACGCGCGTCGCCACGGTATGCGTTCCATCAACATCGACCTGATTTACGGACTGCCCCATCAAACCCTGGAAAGCTTTGCCGCTACCCTCGATCGGATTATCGATCTGAATCCGGACCGAATCGCAATGTATAACTATGCCCACCTGCCACACCGGTTTCCGCCTCAGCGTCGTATCCAGGTGGATGATTTACCCGATGCAGCCGAGAAACTTGAAATTTTGCATAGCGCTATCGACAAGTTATGCACCGCGGGTTACGAGTATATCGGCATGGACCATTTCGCCAAACCCGATGACGAACTTGCGGTGGCGCAGCGCGGCGGTAGCCTGCATCGAAACTTCCAGGGATATTCTGCCCACGCGCAGTGCGATTCGATCGGTTTCGGCGTTTCTGCCATCAGTAACGTCAGTGACAACTTCAGTCAGAACACCACCAGCCTCGACTCCTATCATGACAGCCTTGATCAGCAGCAGCTTCCGGTGGTGCGGGGATTCCAAAGCGAGGACGATGACCTGCTGCGGCGCGAGATAATCCAGAGCCTGGTTTGTCATTTCTATCTCGATATGCAGCGTATTTCGTCGCGCTGGGAAATCGACTTTAGCGACCACTTCGCAGATGAACTGAAACAACTGCACGACATGGAGCAGGACGGACTGGTCAAGGTGACTGACAATCAGGTTATCGTGCGTGAACCGGGACGTTTGCTGGTGCGCAACATCTGCATGATATTTGACCGCTACCAACGGGATGGCAAAAGCGGTGGATCATTTTCCCGAACTGTTTAAACGACTGCCACTTTAGTTGACATGGATCAATAAGCCGGATCCGTATCGTCTTACAATTACTTCCGACTCCTACTCTTAACTACATCTTAGAGTATTTAGCCGGCATCTCCCTGCCGGCTATTTTTTTGCGGTTCGACAATTCGGTCCTCGTCCATCAGGATTCGATGCGCGGGACCTTCGAGGTCGTCATACTGTCCGTCTCGAACCGCCCACAGTAAAATCCACACGATCACTCCCAGCAGTATCAGCGAGATTGGAATCAGCAGGTAGATTATTTCCATTAGCGGGTCAGCCTCAATGCATTTAAAACCACCAGTAACGAGCTTACCGACATTCCGATCGCGGCAAGCCAGGGCGCGATCAGGCCCATCGCCGCAGCCGGGATCGCGCCAAAATTATACATCAAGGCCCAGCCCATATTCTGGTAAATGTTACGCTGGGTTCGAGCCGCGACAACCATTGCCTGTGCAATCGCCGGCAGATGATTAGCGGTTAACACGATATCGGCGTTCGTCTTGGCGAGGGAACTGGCGCCGCCCATCGCGATCGATACGTCCGCACTCGACAACACCGGGGCATCATTCACACCGTCGCCGATCATCAACACTACAGCAGCTTCCTGCTGCAATGCCTGCACCGCCTCCATTTTCGCGCGTGGCGTCATTTGCGCCCGGTGATCCGGAATTCCAGTCAGGTCAGCCACCTGGCGGGCGGCAGCGTCACGATCTCCCGTCATCAAAATCACCGATTTACCCAAATTTTGCAAATGCGTGATCAGCGTTTTCGCATCCTCGCGCAAATCATCGACAAAGGTAAACATGGCGATTACACGATCGGCACGTGCCAATACCACCGCGGTCACCGCATCAGCCGCAATTTCTTCGAGCCATTGTGCCGGAATTTCTGCACTGCAGTGACTGGCAATATAGTTACCGTTGCCAATAAAGTAATCCTCGTCATCGATGCTGGCACAGATGCCACCACCCGCGGTGCTGGCAATCCGCGAAAGATTGTGTTTTGCCAGGATCCCGGCCTCCTGCACCAGCACCCGGGCCAATGGATGCTCGGAGTGCTGTTCGAGGGCGGCTGCAATTTGCAGGCACTGACCCCGATCGTATTCCGGGCTGCAAATGACCCGCTCAAGCCTGGGTCGGCCCCGGGTCAGGGTGCCTGTCTTGTCGAATACCACGTGGGTGACCCGGTTTAAATTCTCGAGCGCCGAACCGCGCTTGACCAGTAGTCCGGCGGACTGCAACTTACCCAGGCTGGCGCTGATGGCGGTCGGCGTCGCGAGCGATAGTGCGCAGGGACAGCTGACGATTAGCACCGCAAGTGCTATCTCAAACCAGCGTTCAGCATCGTGCAGCCACCAGAATACAGCGACGCTGACCACGATCAGCAATACGAAACTGATAAAACGCGCCGCCACTCGATCCGCAAGGCGTGCCAGGGGAGGTTTTTCGGCCTGCGCGCGTTCGATGGTGCGCTGGATCTCCGCCATCACGGTGTCCGCACCGATCGACTTCACTTCCATCTGCAACGGATTGGTTACGTTGATGCTACCGCCTAGCAAACGATCACCGACATTTTTATCGACCGGAATACTTTCGCCATTCAATAGCGATTCGTCGAGCGCCGAGAATCCCGAAATGATTTCACCATCCGCGGGTACGGTCTCACCGGGACGCACCAGCACCCGGTCGCCGATGGCAAGCGTCGCCGCCGCGACGGATTCTTCGGCGCCCCCGTCAGGCGCCAATCGGGTCGTTACTACCGGCAGCGACTGGGCGAGCTGCTCGACCGAAGCCGCACAGCGCTGACGCGCCATATTTTCGAAATATCGACTGGTCGACAAAAAGAAAACGAACATTACGACGGAGTCGAAATAAATTTCTCCCTGGCCGTTAATCGTTGCCCAGGCGCTACTGGCAAAGGCTATACCGATGGCAAGCGATACCGGAACATCCATGCCGACCTGGCGGCGCGCCAGGTCACGCCCTGCCGACATGAAAAAAGGCGTTGCCGAGTAAAGTATTACCGGAAGGGTCAGGCCGAGGCTTAGCCAGCGAAAGAACTGCTGGAAAGATGCTTCCATGCCGGACCAGGCACCGGCATAGAGGCTGATCGATATCATCATGACCTGCATACCAAATAACCCGGCGACGGCAAGACGGCGCAGTTGCAGGCGCCGTTGTTGCCGATGCGATTCCTGTTGCTGATCGGGATTGTACGGCAGCGCGCGATAGCCAATTTTCTGAATCGACTGCAGTATCTCGCTGAGTTTTATTCGAGTCTCGTCCCAGCGCACCAGGGCGCGCTGCGTCGCGTAGTTTACGCGGACATCGGTAACCCCGGGTAACCCGGCGATGTATTGTTCATTGAGCCAGATACAGGCCGCACAGGTAATGCCCTCCAGTATCAGGCTGGCCTCGCGCATGTCCGCACCAAGGGAGTGCACGAACTGTCCCTGGATTTCCGGTACGTCGTAGACTTCGGTCGCGCGCAGGAACTCCGGCACCAGGCCCTGCCCGGTAGGAGAAACCTCGGTCCTGACACGGTAAAAATTTTCGTGACCGGAGGCGATGATGGCATCTGCAACGGCCTGGCAGCCGTGGCAGCACATCGGCTGGTTGACACCATCGATGTTGACATACAGGTCCAGTTCCGGGGGTACCGGCAGGCCACAATGAAAACAGTCGCCGATACCGGTTACAGCGGATACTGCAGAGGTTTCGACGGAAACCTGAGGATCATCTCGTTTGGCGATGGCCGATTTCAACTAAATATCCCGATTTTTGACTGACGCTAGTTCAGGTGGTTGTAGTCATGATGCAACTTGAATATTATCGAAGTTTGATCTGAGTCAATACCAGACAGTAAGGTTATTGAATAATCCACGCTAACAAATAACAAGATTCACCGCCATGTTTATACAACACATTATAGGTTTGTTCACCGATCCCGTGCGCGAGTGGGGAAAAATCCGCGAGCAGCAGCAAAACGGCGACAAGACTTCCGTCGGGCACGTTTTTATTCTTGCGCTGATTCCAGCGATATCGGGATACATAGGCACCACGCAGGTTGGCTGGCGTATCGGGGTTGGCGATCCAATCCGCATCACCGGCGATTCAGCGTTTGCGATCGCGGTTATTTACTACCTGGCCTTACTGGTCGGGGTCTTTACTATCGGCTGGGTAATCCACCTGCTCGGTAAAGCCTATGAAGTCGAAAAACCCTTATCGCTTTGTATCGCACTCGCAGCCTATACCGCAACACCACTGTTTTTAATTGGCATCATGGAAGTTTACCCGGTGTTGTGGTTGAACATGCTGCTGGGTCTGCCGGCACTCGCCTACACCGTATACCTGTTGTATTCGGGGCTACCTGTGATGATGGAAATATCGGCGGAACGCGGCTTTCTATATTCGTCCGCAATTCTCGCGGTAGGACTAATCGCGCTGGTTGCACTGCTGGCAATGACCGCTTTGCTCTGGGGTCTGGGTCTGCAACCCGTATTCACCAATTAAACACCAACCGAAAGATTCACCTGTTTGATGGGCATCAAACATCGAGGAAGCGCTAGATGACAAACACTGAAACCTATAATTACAAAGTAGTTCGGCAATTCTCGATCATGACGATCGTATGGGGCCTGGTCGGCATGTCGGTGGGCGTATTGATCGCCGCGCAGCTGGCTTTCCCGGTGCTCAACTTCGATATCCCGTGGCTTACCTTCGGTCGTCTGCGGCCGCTGCATACCAACGCGGTCATCTTCGCTTTCGGCGGTTGTGCCCTGTTTTCCTGCTCTTATTACGTGGTGCAGCATACCTGTCATGTCAAACTGGCTTTCCCGCTGCTGGCAGGATTTACCTTCTGGGGGTGGCAGGCCGTCATCCTGCTGGCCGCGATTACGCTACCGCTAGGCATCACTTCCAGCAAGGAATACGCCGAACTGGAATGGCCGATCGACATTCTGATTACGCTGGTGTGGGTCAGCTACGCCATAGTTTTCTTCGCCACCATCATGAAACGCCGCGTCAAGCATATCTACGTCGCGAACTGGTTTTTCGGCGCCTTCATCATCACCGTTGCGGTGCTGCACCTGTTCAACAGCGCCGCGTTACCGGTTTCTCTCTGGAAATCCTACTCGGCCTACGCCGGAGTCCAGGACGCGATGGTGCAGTGGTGGTACGGCCATAACGCGGTTGGCTTCTTCCTGACCGCCGGATTTCTCGGCATCATGTACTACTTCGTACCCAAGCAGGCGGGCCGCCCGATTTACTCCTATCGCCTGTCGGTAGTCCATTTCTGGGCGCTGGTATTCACCTATATCTGGGCCGGACCGCACCATTTGCACTATACCGCCCTGCCCGACTGGGCACAGTCACTGGGAATGGTCATGTCACTAATTCTGCTAGCACCTTCCTGGGGCGGTATGATTAACGGCATCATGACGCTGTCGGGTGCCTGGCACAAACTGCGTACCGACCCGGTACTTCGCCTGCTGGTCGTTTCGATTTCGTTTTACGGCATGTCGACCTTCGAGGGTCCGATGATGGCGATCAAGACGGTCAACGCACTGTCACATTACACCGACTGGACCATTGGTCACGTGCATTCCGGTGCGCTCGGCTGGGTTGCGCTGGTGTCCATGGGAGCGATGTACTACCTGATTCCGAGGCTGTTCGGGCGTGAACTTTATAGCCTGCGCCTGGTGGAAGTGCACTTCTGGACCGCAACCATCGGTATCGTGCTCTACATCGTCTCGATGTGGGTCGCCGGCATCATGCAGGGCCTGATGTGGCGGGCGGTCAACTCGGATGGCACGCTGACCTATAGCTTCGTCGAGAGCGTGCAGGCGATGCATCCCTATTACATCGTTCGTACCCTCGGCGGCGCGTGCTTCCTGCTGGGTGCGGTCGTCATGGCTTACAACCTGTGGCGAACCATCGCCAACGCGACACCCGTCGAAGTTGAAATTCCAGAACCAGCAAGCGCCCACTAAGTAAAGTTACGAGATACGAATATGGCTTCAGCACACGATAAAGTCGAAAAAAACATTGGCCTGATGATTATTCTGATCATTGCCGTGATATCAGTTGGCGGGCTAGTCCAGATTATCCCGCTTTTTTTCCAGGATTCGCTGACCGAACCGGTGGCAGGGCTAAAACCCTACTCCGCGTTGCGACTCGAAGGACGTGATATTTACGTCCGCGAAGGATGCTACCTCTGTCACTCGCAGATGATTCGTCCGTTTCGTGCCGAAACCGAGCGTTACGGGCACTACTCGGTAGCCGGGGAATTCGTCTACGACCGACCTTTCCTATGGGGTTCGAAGCGTACCGGTCCCGATCTGCATCGAGTCGGTGGACGTTATAGCGATGACTGGCATCGCGTCCACATGAATAATCCCCGCGACGTGGTGCCTGAGTCGATCATGCCGGGCTACCCGTGGCTCGAGGAAACCAAACTCGACGGCAGCGACATTCAAACCAAGATGGAAACTCTGCGTACCCTGGGTGCGCCCTATACCGACGCCGAAATCGAAGCAGCGTCCGCGACACTCGAAGGCAAGACTGAACTGGACGCTATGATTGCCTACCTGCAGGGTCTCGGCATCGAACTCAAGTCGAGGAAATAGTCATGAGTTTTACAATGATTCAGTCGATATGGTCCATCGTCATCCTGGTCACTTTTCTCGGGATCGTGTTCTGGGCCTATAGCTCCAGGCGTAAATCCGATTTCGACGAAGCCGCGCGCCTGCCGTTTGAAGATGAGCCTTCAAACGATAACAAACAAAATTCTTCGGAGTAGATTCATGGCCGATTTTAATAGCGATTTCTGGCACTGGTATATCGCAATCCTCACTGTCCTCAGCATTCTGGCCTGTGTCTGGTTGCTGCGCTGGATGACCTCTGGCCATAAGAAGACGGACCAGGTCGAAGATACCGGCCACGTCTGGGATGGCGATTTGACCGAACTCAACAATCCCTTACCGCGTTGGTGGCTCGGGTTGTTTTACATCACCATCGCCTTTGGCGGTTTCTACCTGCTGCTCTATCCCGGCCTCGGCAGCTATGCCGGTATTCTGGAATGGAGCTCCAAAACCGAGTACGAGCAGGAAGTCGCGAAGGTCGAGGCTGAAGTCGGCCCGCTGTTCGCGCGCTACCAGCAAACCGCGATCCTCGACCTGATCAAGGACGAAGACGCGCTCAAGGTCGGTGCACGTCTGTACGCCAACTATTGCGCCACCTGCCATGGTTCAGACGCGCGCGGTGCGCGGGGTTATCCGAATCTGCGTGACAACGTCTGGATATGGGGCGGTGATCCGGCCAACATCAAAACCACGATCATGCAGGGTCGCCAGGCCGCGATGCCCGCCTGGGAAGGACCGCTGGGTGGAGAAAGCGGCGTCGACGAGGTTGCCCAGTACCTGTTGAGCCTGTCGGGACGCGCAACCATTGCCGAACTGGCCGATAAAGGCAAAGCCAAGTTCGATATATTCTGCGTTGCCTGCCACGGTCCAACCGGTACCGGTAACCCGGCGCTCGGAGCACCCAACCTGACCGATGATGTCTGGCTGTATGGCGGTTCGATCACGCGCATTTCCCAGTCTATCGCCAAGGGACGTAATGGCAAGATGCCAGCCCACGCGGACTTCCTCGGTGAAGCCAAGGTCCACCTGCTCGCCGCTTATGTATATGGCCTGTCGCAGAACGAGTAATGGACACGCCGACACCGGACAGAATCCCGCGCATTCAGCAGGCCATTGCAGTGCTCTGGCCTTCGTTTATCGTAGCGATCGTCGCCAGTGGTGTATTCTTCTCAGCCTTTAATCCGAAGGATCTGATACCGTTTAATCTCGATATTAATATCAGTCCATTGGCCGCCTATAGCATCGGTTTTCTGCTGTTCTGGATATTCGCCATCGTTTCCAGTCTGGGCACGCTTTACTTCACCATTTCGAACCGTCGTTTTCTCAGGAAACAGGGACCATAGCCGCCTGAACGCGGACACCAGACCAATGCAGGCCCAACCAGCAAACAACGACGGCAACCCGCTCTACGCCGCGCACAAAAAGATTTATCCGCGCGAAGCACACGGCCGTTTCGCGCGATTGCGCGTGCTGTCGCTTTTGACCCTGCTCGGAATCTACTATCTCACGCCACTGCTGCAATGGGACGGTCGACAGGCGATCCTGTTCGACCTGCCGGCGCGCAAGTTTTACCTGTTCGGGCTAACGCTGTGGCCGCAGGATTTTATTTACCTCGCGGGATTGTTGATTCTGGCCGGGCTGGCGCTGTTCTTTTTTACCGCACTGCTGGGTCGGGTCTGGTGCGGATACGCCTGTCCGCAAACCGTATGGACCGAAGCCTATCTGTGGATGGAGCGCAAAATCGAGGGTAATCGTTCGCAACAGATGAAACTCGACAAGGCGCCGACCTCGGCTGCCAAGATTCGCACCAAGGTTCTCAAACACACGGTCTGGATCGCTTTTTCGCTGTGGACTGGCTTTACTTTCGTCGCCTACTTCACACCGATCGATGTACTCGCCAACAACCTCTTCACTGGTAATCTCGGACCCTGGGAGTTGTTCTGGATTCTGTTTTACAGCTTTGCCACCTATGGCAATGCCGGTTTCATGCGTGAACAGGTCTGCATGTACATGTGTCCGTACGCGCGTTTCCAGAGCGCCATGTTCGATTCGGATACGCTAATCGTCGCCTACCATCCGGAACGCGGGGAAGCACGCGGCTCCCGTCGACGAGGCGTGGATCCAAAGACGGTTGGCCTGGGCGATTGCATCGACTGCAACGTCTGCGTACAGGTATGTCCAACCGGAATCGATATCCGCGATGGCCTGCAATACGAATGCATCGCCTGTTCCGCCTGTATCGACGCCTGCGATGAAATCATGGATAAAATGTCCTACCCACGGGGTTTGATAAGATACACCACCGAAAATTCATCAAAGGGCAATCCACAGCATATGCTGCGCCCGCGTATACTGGTTTATGCGACAATTCTACTGGTACTCTGCGGCGCACTACTGACGCATGTTTCGCAACGCGTTGCACTTGATCTCGACGTCATCCGCGACCGCAACACCCTCTACCGCGAAACCCGGGAAGGTTTGATCGAAAACGTGTATACGCTGAAAATACTCAATATGGACTCTGCCAGCCATCGTTACACGCTGCGAGCCGACGGCATCGACGGTTTGAAGCTGGTTACCGATCGCCCGGAACTGGAGGTCGCAGCGGGCTCGGTTCATGAAACCGTGGTCCGGCTTCAGGCCGATGAATTCAACCTGGAACAGCGCAGCGTGCCGGTCAGATTCCACCTGCAGGCGCTCGATGCCAACCACCTGTCCATCATCGAGGAGGCTCGCTTCGTCGGGCCGGGGAAATCATGACTAGTGTTACCGATCCCAGGCAACGAAACTGGAAGCAGGAACCGTTGGTGTGGATGCTGATCGCAATTCCACTGTCGGCGGTTATCATGGGTGTGGTCATGATTACGCTTGCGATCCAGTCCTATTCAGGACTGGTGGTCGACGACTATTACAAGAAGGGCAAGCAAATCAACCGCGTCCTGGCGCGCGATCAATTGGCTTATGAACTCGGTCTCGCCGCCGGATTTAGCCTCGAAACCGAGGGCAAGGTCGAGATCCGCTTCGATCCCAAGGTGCAGTTTATTCCGGGCGATACAATTGAACTCAAGTTAATCCATGCAACCGTGCCGGGACTCGATCAGCAACTGGATCTCCGCAAGACCGATACCCACCTGCTTCGCGGCGAACTCAAGCTCTCTGGTGAAGGTCGTTGGAACCTCTTTCTGCAAACCGAAGATTGGCGCCTGACCGGCTCGTTGCAATATCCCGAACAGACATCGGCAAAACTGTTGCCCAACTATTTTACGGATTAGCCGATGCCGGTTGATCTCACATTCGGCGCCGCAATCATCGTAGGTCTGCTTGGCTCGAGCCACTGCCTTGGTATGTGCGGTGGCATCGTCGCGGCCCTGAACATGGGCGTTACCGATAAAGTCTCGGCGAAGCCTCGTTCCCTGTTCATTTATCAACTGAGCTACAACGGCGGGCGCATCACCAGTTATGGTCTGGTTGGACTGCTGGCCGGTTCGCTGGGCGCCGGACTGGCACAACTCGGAATCAGCCCCGTCGCGGGAAAACTGTTTGCAGCGGCTTTCATGGTCGCACTGGGCCTTTACCTCGCCAACTGGTGGCGCGGATTGGCACTACTGGAAAAACTGGGTATGAAGCTATGGCGACATATCCAGCCCCTGGGTAAAGGGCTGTTTCCGATTCAAAATCCAGCGCAGGCTTACCTGCTCGGAATGCTCTGGGGATGGTTGCCCTGTGGACTGGTATACGCGGTCGTCGCGTGGTCACTGACAACCGGCAACGCCTACCAGGGCGCAATGCTGATGCTGGGTTTCGGGCTTGGCACCCTGCCCGCGATGCTGCTCGCGGGTAACGTGTTTAACTACTTCAAGGGCTGGGCGAAATCCCCGCTGGTAAGAACCTCGGCGGGGTTAATGATTATTGCATTCGGGCTTTACAGCGGTTTAAGCGTGTTAACGCCGCACCACCACCATCATACGGGTCTGAGCTCGACCGTCCTGGTATGTGACTGTGACCCACTGGCACGGGTGCCGGCGATTTTACGTAGCTTGTCATGATCCAGGATTTCGACCTCGCGCCGATTCACCTGCAGGATGCCTGAGTCCTGGAAACGGGTCAGGGTCCGGCTCACGGTTTCCACCGCAAGTCCGAGATAACAACCGATATCCTGGCGCGACATGGTCAACAGGAATGCCGATGCAGAGTAACCGCGAGACCAGTAACGGCAGGCCAGGTCATCCAGGAAGCTGGCGATACGACCATCAGCATCCTTGCGTGCCAGCATTAATACCAGGTTATGGTCACGCTGCATTTGTTCAGCGGTGATCTTCAACAGGTTTGAACCCTGCGCCTTATCGCTCAAATAGGCATGCGGAAAGCGACACAGGGAGGTCGTTTCCAGAGTAGTTGCGGAAGACATCCGAAACTGGTCTTCTGAAGTGTCGAGTCCAAAAACATCACCCGGCAGGTAAAACCCAAGCACCTGTTCTTCACCATCCTCGGTCACCAGGTAGCTTTTAATTGAGCCGCTACGCACCACGTAAAATGCGTCTGCTTCTTCACCCTCGCGAAACACATGCTCTCCCTTGCGACTAATGCGTTTGGTGTTGCAAAGCTGCTGGCGGATATCCTCGCTATCGAGTAACTGTAACCCGAGGCAACCACCGCGTGGTTCACAGATATGACACTCCTGTGCTATGTGATTATTTTGTGCCTGCATTAACATGATGACCCCCTATCTATAATAAACACCTAAATATGGAGTTTGCGTTAAAGCATCATTTTCCACCATCGGGGTTTTCCTGATGGGCTTATCGGGGCGTTCCAGATACCATAAGCCTGAATTGTTAACCAAATAAGCACTTACCGGGTGATTCAGCGTCAACCTTTTAACCAGCTGTTCCTGATCATGGCCACTGCGACCCTGCTGGTCAGCGCGGTTTCGATTATCGGCCTGTACAACACCGCGATCGAACAACATCGTTTGCGACTGGTTGAGACGGTTAAAAGCCAGGCACGACTGATCGAATCGATCGCACAGTTCGATAGCCTCGACAATGATCCCGATCAAGCCCTTGAGTCCACCCTTGAGAAAGTCGCCGCAGCACATAGTGAATTTGAAGGTTTTGGGAAATCCGGCGAATTCACCCTGGCACGGCGTGAAGCCGATCAGATAGTTTTTCTTTTAAGCCGCCGCCATCTCCAGTCCGAACCCCCGCAACCAATTCCATTCAATGGCAAATGGGCCGAACCCATGCGGCTTGCACTTTCGAGGCAGTCGGGAATCCTGACTGGACTGGATTATCGGGGCGCCCAGGTTCTCGCAGCGTACGAGCCGGTTTCGATACTGGATCTGGGACTGGTTGCGAAAATCGACATCAGCGAGATTCGCGCCCCTTTTGTCCGTGCCGGTTTGCTCGCAGTTGCGATTGCGCTATTTATCATATTTGTCGCGAGCCGGTTCTTCCTGCGCATCTCGAGGCCGCTCGAGGAAACCATCGACCAGCAGGCAGAAACCTTCCAGATCCTGGCGCAGACCTCGTGCGAGGCCATTATCCTGGCCGGTACCGATGGCGTGATCCAGTTCGTCAACCCAGCTACCGAAAACCTGTTTGGTTATCGCAAACGGGAATTAATCGGAGAAAAAGTAAATGTGTTAATGCCAAGGGAGCACAGCATCGCGCACGATGGTTACATACAAAAATATCTGCATACGGGGATTCCTACCATTGTTGGCACCGGGCGTCAGTTGACCGCTATTCGTAAGGACGGTTCGCGCTTTCCGATTTACCTGTCTATCGGTGACATAAAAACCAGCCACAGGCGCCTGTTTGCCGGGGTGATCATGGATATCAGCGAGCAGCAACAGTTGCAAAAAGAAATTCTGGAAATTCCGGTAAACGAACAACGCCGCATCGGGCAGGAACTGCACGACGGCCTTGGACAGCAGCTAACCGGCCTGGGCTTACTCGCAACCAGCCTGGTAAACAAGGCCAGCAAACCCGATCATGAACTGGCCTCCAAACTGGCCAGCGGGTTGCAGGATGCTATTTCGCAAGTGCGTGCGCTGTCGCGCGGCTTGATGCCGGTCGATATCGACACCGAGGGTTTTATGAATTCGCTCGAAAAGCTGATCGAGGAAATTCGCCTGCAAACCAATCTCGATGTTCAGTTGACTATCATGGATCGGGTTCATATCACGGATAACACAACCGCGATGCATCTTTACCGCATCGTCCAGGAAGTCCTGAACAATGCGATTAAACACGCTGAAGCGAGCCAGATAAACGTCGGGGTGGGTGTTGAAGGCACGCGCGGATGCTTTTTGATCAGCGACGATGGCAAGGGATTGCAAGCCCCGCCCACGGAATCTTCGGGGCTTGGTTTGCGTATCATGAAGCATCGCTGTGGCCTGATCGACGCTGAACTGGAGATCGAATCCTCGCCTGAAGACGGCACCCGCATTAAATGTTACTTTCCTATCGAGAACAACGATAATCCTGGTCAATGACAAGAATCCTGATAGTTGATGATCACCCGCTGGTACGCACCGGTTTTTCACAATTGATCGGTGATTGCCCCGACCTCGAAGTCTGCGGGGAAGCGGGTGATATGGCGGAAGCACTCAAGCAAGTCGACACAACCAGCCCGGACCTCGCGATTATCGATCTGTCGCTGGCCGGCGGTAGCGGCCTCGATCTGATCGAACGCATCAGATCCCGTAACAAGGACATCCTGATGCTGGTCGCCTCGATGCACGATGAAACGCTCTACGCGGAGCGCGTGCTGGCGGCGGGCGCACGCGGATACATCAACAAGCAGGAAGCACAGGACAGTATCATTCGCGCGATTCGGCAGGTGCTGAGTGGAAAGGTTTACCTCAGCCAGCAGATGACGGATCGCCTGCTGAGCGGCATGGTTGATGCCAATGGCGAAAAACGCGACATCGACAGTCTCTCCAATCGTGAACTCCAGGTGTTCGAGTTAATCGGCGAAGGCGTTTCCAGCAGCCAGATTGCCGAACAACTTAACCTCAGTATCAAGACCATCGAAACCCACCAGGCGCACATTAAGAAAAAACTGGGCCTTGGCTCAGCGCACGAATTAAACCAGCGCGCAATTCGCTGGGTCATGGATCAACAGGGCTAAATAACCCTACTACTCACAAGGCAATTGATCCACGTCAATACCCCCGTTTCGGGAATCTCTATACTATTTTTTTTATCCATTTAGTAAGGAGCAAATCATGAATATGCAAGCTTGGAATCCGTTTCAGGAATTCGAAAATCTGCTGTCCCGTTATAACAAGGGTGCGAGTGGTTCCGGCACTGAATTGAGTAACGACTTGAGTTTTGCTGATTGGGCGCCGTCCTGTGACATCGAGGAAGAAGAAGACAGGTATGTCATCAAGGCCGATCTACCCGGTGTCGACAAGAAGGACATCGACGTCAAACTGGAAAATGGCGTAATCAGCATCCGCGGTGATAAGCAGACCGAGAAGGAAACCGGTAAAGGCACCAAGCGCCATCGCACCGAACGTTTCCACGGCTCCTTCGCGCGTAGTTTTACTCTGCCAGACGCGGTTAAAGATGAAAGGGTCGATGCCACATACAAGGATGGTGTGTTATCCCTGGTCATTCCCAAGGCAGAAGAGGCCAAGCCGAAATCGATCGATATCAAGGTCAGTTAATTACCCTGGCTTCAGTGGGCGGCATACGGTGTATGC
>CAXMSP010000163.1:0-22302 GCA_964196225.1 uncultured Gammaproteobacteria bacterium
ACCAGCGGTCCCTACCCGTTGGTATTGCATACCTCGACCTACATTTTCCCGATGGACAGCAAGTTCTACACCGGTACCGATGCCAACGGCAACGACAAGGGTGCAATCGTCAAAAATGGGGCTTCCTTTGCCTCCACCAACATGTCTGGTACTGGTCCATTCAAGATCACCTCGCGCGAACAGGGTATAAAAATTGTGTTTGAACGCTTTGATGGCTACTGGGACAAGAAATCTCCCGGCAATGTCGACCGCATCGTTTTCACGCCGATCAAGGATGAGCAAACCCGCGTTGCAGCGCTGTTATCCGGCGACGTCGATTTTATCGCGCCGGTTTCGCCCAATGATTTCGGACAAATCAAGGCGGCCAGCAACGCAGAGCTGATCACCTTGCCTGGCACGCGTATCATCACCCTGCAGATGAATCAGAAGCGCAAGAAAGAACTACAGGATCAGCGCGTCAGGATGGCGATCGTGCACGCAGTTAACAATGATGCAATCGTCAAGAAAATCATGAAGGGCTTTGCAACCACCGCAGGACAAATGAGCCCGGCAGGATACCTTGGATACAACCCGAAACTGAAGCCGCGTTTCGACCTCAAGCTTGCCAAGCAATTGATGAAGGATGCGGGTTACGAGGATGGCTTCAGCGTCACCATGATGGCGCCGAACAACCGCTATGTTAATGATGACAAAATCGCACAGGCCGTTGCCGCGATGCTGTCAAAAATTAATATCAAGGTCGATCTGCAAACCATGCCGAAGGCGCAATACTGGCCTGCATTCGACGACCGCGCTGCCGATATCATGATGATTGGATGGCACTCGGACACCGAAGACAGTGCCAACTTTTACGAGTTCCTGGCAATGACGCCAGACCAGAGCACCGGCATGGGTGTCTACAACTCGGGCAACTATAGCAGCGATTATGTGGATTCAACCACCTTAGCGGCGAACCGGGAAACCGATTCTGCCAAACGTGCTGAAATGCTGCAGGCGATTGAAGCCAAGATTTACCAGGATGCCGGGTTTATCCCACTGCACTGGCAGAACCTGGCCTGGGCGGCGCGTAAAGGCGTCGATGTTGATCCGATTGTTAATGCGCTCAACTTCCCCTATCTCGGCGATCTGGTCGTCCAATAGGCATCACGAGAAACGGGTGGGCGGACCCGCCCATCCGTTTTTCTGATTATTAAATGGCCCAATTCCTACTAAAACGTCTATTGCAAGTGATGCTGGTGATGTTCGTCATCAGCGCCTTTTGCTTTGGTATCCAGGATAGTCTCGGTGATCCAACCCGGGAATTGGCTGCGATGTCGATGTCCGATGAAGAAAGGGAAAATCTAAGAGATACCCTGGGGCTAAACGATCCCCTGCTGGTGCAGTATGGTCGTTTTGTAGCCCGGGCTGCGCAAGGTGACCTGGGCAACTCCTATTTTTTCAAAGAACCGGCACTCACCGTAATATTGAAGAAATTGCCAGCGACACTGGAGCTTGCGTTTGCGGCATCGATTATCATCATTACCATTTCAATTCCGCTCGGCGTTTTTTGTGCGATTCGTCCGCGCCACTGGTTTGCCAAATTTACCATGGCGGTGAGCGTGATCGGCATTTCGATCCCGGTGTTTTTGACCGCACTCGCGCTGATATTCATTTTCTCGATCACGCTGGGCTGGATGCCGTCGTTTGGGCGTGGCGAGATAGTTCATGTCTGGGGTTACTGGAGCACCAATTTTGTAAGCGTCGACGGTATTGCTCATATCATTATGCCGTCGATAGCCCTGTCTTCAATCATGCTGCCGCTGTTCATTCGACTGGTCCGGGCTGAAATGCTGGAAGTTCTCAGCTCAGAATACGTCAAGTTTGCTCGCGCCAAGGGACTGGGTTCACTAACGGTTTACTTTAAACACGCGCTCAAGAATACAATGCTGCCGGTAATCACGGTGGGTGGCGTACAAATCGGCATCATGGTGGCCTACACCATCCTGACCGAATCGGTATTTCAATGGCCGGGTAT
Source organism: uncultured Gammaproteobacteria bacterium (assembly GCA_964196225.1). GTDB lineage: Bacteria > Pseudomonadota > Gammaproteobacteria. The sequence continues at coordinate 2,015 of CAXMSP010000163.1, forward strand.
GGGATTCATGTTCCTGGAGGCGGTTAATCGATCCGATATTCCGCTGATCACCGCCTACATCATGTTTGTCGGATTCCTTTTCGTGATCGTCAACACGCTGGTTGATCTGCTTTACGGGCTCATCAATCCGATGGTTGACCTGGTGGCAGGAAAGTGATGGAACAAAAAGATTCACACTGGCAGCGATTGCTGCAGTCTGACCTGGTTTATTACTTCAAGCATGACAAGGTCGCGATCGCCAGCAGTACCGTGTTCCTCATTCTCGCATTGATGGCATTGTTTTCACCGCTGATCGCGCCTTTCGATCCCTACGATTTGCAGCAAATCGATTTGATGGATTCGGAAATGCCCCCGGTCTGGATCGAAGATGCGGATCCACGTTTTCTGCTGGGGACCGATGACCAGGGTCGTGATTTGTGGAGCACGATTCTTTACGGTATGCGCGTATCCCTGTTGATCGGGTTGTTTGCGGTGCTTTTACAAGCGACCATTGGCATCGTGATTGGCCTTGTTTCAGGTTATATCGGCGGCAGAGTCGACAGTATCCTGATGCGTATCGCCGACGTGCAGCTATCCTTTTCAACGCTGATGGTGGCAATCATTGTACTTGCGATTGTTAAAAACGCCTTCGGCTCCGATACCTATAGCAGCTGGGCCATGTTTATCCTGATCCTCGTGATCGGGTTGTCCGAATGGCCGCAAATCGCACGTACGGTGCGCTCATCGGTACTCGGGGAAAAGGAAAAGGAATATGTCGATGCCGCTCACGTGATGGGCTTCGGGTCGATGCGAATCATGTTCAAGCACATACTACCCAATTGCCTGTCACCGATTTTTGTCATCGCCACCCTGCAAATCGCAAACGCAATTATTACCGAAGCCGCACTGTCGTTTCTCGGGCTTGGTATGCCGGTCACCCAACCGAGCCTGGGATCGCTGATCAGTATCGGAAAAGAATACCTCTTCTCCGGCTCCTGGTGGATAACGCTGATACCCGGTTTTTTCCTGGTAATAATCGTGATCGCGATTAACCTGATGGGCGATTTTTTGCGCGACGTATTTAATCCCAAGCTTTACAAGGGCGTAGCATAATTCGGGGCTTTATCAGTGCCTCGAAACATTCTCTTCATCATGTGCGACCAGCTACGCTGGGATTACCTGTCCTGCTATGGGCACCTGAAACTCAATACCCCGAACATCGATTCACTGGCCGCAGGAGGCGTGCGCTTTGACAATGCCTATTGCCAGGCACCGATCTGTGGCCCGTCTCGCGCCAGTTTCTACACCGGGCGTTACATGTCGAGCCACGGCGTCATGGCAAACTCGGATCCAATGCGAACCGATGAACTGACGATCAGCGATTATCTGAAACCTTCGGGATATCGAAGCGCACTGGCGGGTAAAGCCCACAACCGCAAAAGCGTTGCTGCAATGCGGACACTCGGCGTAAGCCTGGAATCCGACTTTGCCCGCTTTGCCGGCAGCGGCGGCTTCGAGCCCTTCGAACTGCACGATGGGCTCTATCCAGACGGGAGCGTGCCGAAGAATCATGGTTATACCGCCTTCCTCAATCGCAAGGGTTACCCGGGCGATAACCCCTGGCAGGAATACGCCAATAGCGGTGAAGACAAGGATGGTAATGTTCGCTCTGGCTGGCGACTGCGAAACTCGATTTACCCTTCACGTGTCGCCGAAGAACATTCGGAAACCACGTTTATCACCAACCGTGCAATCGATTTCCTGGAGCAACAGGAAGGCGATCAACCCTGGTGCCTGCACCTCTCCTATATCAAGCCGCACTGGCCATTGATCGCGCCCGCACCGTATCACGATCTTTACAACAGCAATGACATTCAACCCGTGGTGCGTTCCGACACCGAACTCCATAACCCGCACCCGGTTTACAAGGCCTTCATGGAGCAGGAATACAGCGAAAGCTACGCCCGGGAAGACGTGCGCGAGCGCATGATTCCGGTTTACATGGGACTGATCCGGCAGATCGACGATCAACTCGGTCGCCTGTTCGATTACATGAAACATACCGGACTGTTCGAACAAACCCTGATCGTGTTCACCAGCGACCACGGCGAATACCTGGGTGACCACTGGCTCGGTGAGAAAGACCTGTTCCACGATGCCTCGGCAAAAATTCCGCTGATCATCGTCAACCCGAACGCGAGCGCGGACGAAACCCGGGGCAGTGTCTGCACCGAGATGGTTGAAGCGGTTGACCTGTTGCCGACTTTCGTCGAATTCGCCGGCGGCAATATCTGCCATGAACGGGTGGAAGGCCATTCGCTGATGCCGCTACTGCGTTCACCTATCGCGCCCGGCAACTGGCGTCAGTACGTGTTAAGCGAAATCGATTATTCAGACCGCGGACCTCGAACCCAGTTGAACATCGCGGCTTATGATTGCCGGGCCACCATGATTCGGGACAAGCGCTGGAAGTATATCCAGCATAGTCTGTTCCGACCCCAGTTATTCGACATGCAAAGAGACCCGAACGAATTAAACGATCTCGGTGATGACCCGACCTATGAAAAGACCTGTAGCGATATGCGGCAACTGCTGGTTGATTCGCGCCGGCGCTTAAAACCACGGGTTGGCGTGCCTTACGACAATCTCGCAGGCATGGGACCCAAGCGCGATGAAGCGCAGGGCATCATTATCGGCCGCTGGTGACAAGGCTTGTTAAACGCGGCCTGCTCGCTACTGTTAATTCCGTGCTCAACAAATTGCCGCACGCCGTTGCGGTAATACCTGATCGAGTTCATACTGCTTCGAAATAAAAAATTTAGTCGGGGAGCAGGGTCATGCACAATCAGTTTCGCGTTGAAGTGGGGTTTATCAGAAATAAGGCTTCGATTTCATCTGGTGTAAACACCCTGGGAATGCTCATTATTGCGGCCGCACTCGGACTCGGCTCTGCAGTAACCCAGATTGCAGCTGCCGGAGAAGCCGAGTTTGCGATAGGGACCCGGCTTGCAAATATGCTGCGCGCGAGCAGGAGCGTGATCTCGGCGAACCAGCCCCTGATTAATAATCCCGGTGTCGGCGACAAGTCGTTTACCTCACAAAAGGTCATTAATGACGCGGAATCCAATTATGTAAAACGGGTCGGCGCCCCACTGCTGGCGGATGATCTTTCGGCCCGCGACCGGCGCTTGCTCGACGCGCAAAGGCAGGCAATGCAAAAGGTCGTCGATGCACACCAGGACGAGATCAACCGCCTCGGGGTAGGCTTTAAAGGGTTTATCCCGGCCATATTTGCACGCCTTGCGAACGAAGAATTCGGAGTCATTGCCGGCCAGGAAGCTCGTATCAGGGTAACAGCACCCCCTGAGCTGGTGCGTAACCGCAAGGCGCGTCCCGATCCGTGGGAGAAAAATATCATCGAGACCCGGATGCAGGCCCTCGACTGGCCCAAGGGCGAGCCTTTCACCGAAGATGTTGAGTTCGAGGGACGCCCCGCTTTTCGCATGCTGTTGCCCGAGTACTATCGGGAGTCCTGTCTTTCCTGTCACGGCGAACCGCGGGGCGAAATGGACATCACCAACTATCCGAAGGAAGGCGGAAAGATCGGTGACCTTGCTGGCGCGATCAGTATCGTAATTTTTAAATGAGTGTGGCCGAGACGAGCCTGACCGAAGCTAGACCCCGGCCAGGGCCGTCGGTCGGATGGGGACAGCTCGGCTCCCTGCCACTGTGGGCTCGTCTGGTCATTCTTACCGCTGCCGGCTTGATCAGCCTGATTGGGTCCACTGTGTTCCTGTCGTCGGCCCTGCATCAGACGGCGGACCGAACAACGAAGATGCAGGAGCTTTTCAACGTGGTCGGGACCGCCGGTGAAGCCCATGTGACATTCGGTGAGTTGCGCTACTGGCTTACCGATCTTTCGGTGAGCCAGCTGATGCTCTCGGAACGCAACGCGGTGGCCGCGCGGGCAAGGCTGAGCACGCAACTGGGCCTATTGGTGAGTTACGATGCGGACACGGTTGCCGCGATACGCGCCGAGATCGAGGCCTATTTCTCCAAGGCAATGGACGCAGCGGACGCCTATACCGATGGCAATCGCGTTATCGGCAATACCCTGCTGGGAAACGCGCGCTCCCACAGCGCCAGGGTTGACGCGGCACTAAATGCCCTCGTACAAAGGGTTAGCGTCGTTGCAACTAACGAACGCCAGCTCGTAGTCGATCGGGCCGATGATGCTGCTACGACCGCGCTCTACATTGTCATTACGTTATCCTTGCTCGGCACCGGGCTCACCGTTATGGTGCTCCGATCGATCGTGCAGCCGCTGCAACGGCTCAACGAGGCTATCACCAGTCTCATGCAAGGCCAGTACGATATCGAAATTCCAGCCGAGAAAGGGCACGAGTTCGGCGCCATGGCGGAGACCCTGCGCCGGTTCCAGGAGAATGCGCTCGAGCGTCGACGCCTGGAAACCGAATCCGAGCTGCAGAAGAGGCGCCTGATCCAGGCGGAAAAAATGGCCAGCCTCGGTCAACTCACCGCCGGTATCGCACATGAGATCAAGAATCCGCTGAATTTCGTCAACAACTTCGCCAAGCTTTCGGACGAACTGCTGGATGAGCTGGTTGAAATCCTGCAGGCACCGATCGCATCCCTGGACGACAGCGCGCGCGCCGACGCCGAGGACCTGTTGCAGACTATTCACACTAACCTGGGTAAGATAAACGAACACGGCAAGCGCGCCGACTCGATCGTCAAGAACATGCTGCTGCACTCGCGTGAAGGGCCGAGTGAAAGCCGCACGGCAAACCTTAACGATATCGCTGCGGAAGCGTTGAACCTGGCCTATCACGGCGCCCGCGCCGAGCACCCGGGCTTCAATATCGAAATGGTCAAGTCGCTGGCGCCCGAGGTCGGCGAGATTGAATGCTTCCCGCATGACCTGATGCGGGTATTCCTCAACCTGATCTCGAATGGCATGTATGCCGCCAACAAACAAGCGGCGCAGAAGGGGGAAGATTTTTCGCCGATCATCTCACTGACCAGCCGTGTCGATGGCGACAAGGTCGAGATCGAGGTGCGCGACAATGGCCCTGGAATCGACCCCGAGGTGCGTGACAAGATCTTCCTGCCTTTTTTCACCACCAAGCCCGCCGGCGAGGGAACCGGGCTTGGCCTGTCCCTGAGCTTCGACATAATCGTCAAACAGCACAACGGTGAATTGACGGTGGATAGCCAACCGGGTGAATATACCGCTTTCCGGGTGATACTGCCCCGGACGCTGGCGACTAATGGAGAGAACATTCAATGACGACGCATATTCTGATGGTCGACGACGAACCTGACGCCCAGGAGCTGTTTCGCCAGAACTTCCGCCGTGAAATTCGCGAGGAGACTTACGCATTCGATTTCGCACTATCGGGCGAGGCTGCGCTAGAGATGCTGAGGGGGGAGACACCACCCAGGGTCGTCATGGTGCTTTCCGATATCAACATGCCAGGTATGTCAGGCATCGAGCTGCTGGCAGAGATTCGCAAGACCTGGCCACAGGTCAGTGTGTTCATGATCACGGCCTATGGGGACTCATCGACTGAAGCCAGGTCACGTGAACTCGGTGCAGAATGTTTCCTCACCAAGCCAGTAGATTTCTCGGTTTTGAAGCAGGACCTGGCCCAAATTCTCGAGGCCGCGAGGTAATCCTGATGATCTCAAGAATTCTTGTCGTGGATGACGAACCGGATCTTGAAACCCTGGTCACACAAAAATTCCGCCGCGAAATTCGGGAAGGCGAAATGGATTTCCTGTTTGCGAGCAACGGCCAGGACGCCCTGTCCCTGCTCGGCAAGAACGATGATATTGATATTATCCTGAGCGACATCAACATGCCGATCATGGATGGACTAACCCTGCTGCGGCGCTTGCAGGAGCTGGATAAGCGATTAAAAACCGTGATCGTGTCTGCCTACGGTGACATGCAAAACATCCGCACCGCGATGAACCTCGGCGCTTTCGATTTTGTCACCAAGCCCATCGATTTTGCAGACCTGGAACTCACCATTAACAAGACGATTACGGATCTGCAATCGCTGCGAGAAATCCATCGTCTGCGTGAGTCTGCGGAGAAAGCCAGGCTGAATCTCGCACGCTACTTTTCCCCTAACCTGGTGAAACAGCTGCTGGAGTCCCCCGACTCGCTGAACCTCGACGGTGAGCGCAGGGAGTTAACCTTTGTATTTACCGACCTGGCCGATTTCACTCCGCTGGTCGAGTCCCTCCCACCTTCCATTATCGTAGCCTTGCTCAACGAATACCTGGATGAAATGACGAAAATTGTTTTTCGCCTGGGCGGCACGGTAGATAAGGTCGTCGGCGATGCGGTGCATGCAATTTTTGGTGCGCCGCTTGAGCAGGCCGATCATGCCGCCATGGGAGTCGCCTGCGCGATGGAGATGGACCAGTTTGCGGAAAACTTCAGGGCACGAAAAATCGCGGATAATATCCCGCTCGGCGGTACTCGTATCGGTGTGCATACCGGGCTGGCAATGGTCGGGAACTTTGGCGGAGACAATTTTTTCGATTACACCGCTCATGGCGACGCAATTAACACGGCCGCGCGACTTGAAGGCGCCAATAAATACCTAGGCACCCGCATCTGTGTCAGTGAAGACGTGGTCCGGGAAATTGACGATTTCACCGGCCGACCGATCGGAACGGTTTTACTGCCTGGAAAATCCGAGCACCTAAGACTTTTCGAACCGCAGACTACAGAACACATAGAATCAACCGCGGTCAAAGCTTATCAAGAGGCGTTTGCAAAACTGGAAGCTGGGGACCCATCAGCAAAGCAGGCTTTTGCGGCAGTAGTCGGAGAATTTGGTGATGATCCGCTGGCCACCTATCACCTCACACGAATCCTGGCCGGGGAATTGGGAGTTAACATCACCCTCACAGAAAAATAAACACGGTTTATTTTTAAATTGGTTATCGAGGAGAATCCCATATGCCAAGAAAAATACTGCCGCCTGACTAGCTCTCCATCAGCTGGTCCAAGTCGTATAACAATCTTTTTCGGCCACTCGGGCCAGATCGAACTTAAAAGTGGTAATAGGTTTTATTTAGATATTCGATCACGTCATCGACCTCGTCATCAAACCAGGTTAATCCCACCGCATCTCTGCAAAAGCGCACCTGCGTGCCGAGTTGGGCCAGGCTTTTAACTCGCCTGTTTTCGCGAGTGTATACCGAGTCATCGTGACAACCGGTGCAGTTCTCGAAATGCAGGTCGTCGCCATTACCAATATCGGCGGCTTGTGTTGAGTTCAGGTATAAAACCAATACAGCGACTGCGGAATAAATCTTCATCATTATCTCCCGGTTATCAATGATCGCACTCAGGTTACGAAAAAGCGCATCATCCATTCAGCCCAGATATGCGAGTCGGGTTCTCCCTGGTGAATATAGTAGGTGGCTTTAGCATGTTCATCACGGGTCAGGTTATCAGTAGCTTTCAAAAAATTCACCATCGCTCGCCGAGGTTGCTCGGGATGACCCTGGAAACACATGATATTATCACCCAAGGTAAAACCGTAATCGGCATGCTCATCGGTGTGCGCAAATGATATCGCGCCGGCCGGTAATCGGGTTACGCGTTCCTGGTTGAAATGGTACAAACCGGTAGTGCTTGCCATCGGCTGCATCCAGGCGTAATTGTTCGTAATATGCACCGGATAGTTTCCAATCACCCATCCATTGCCGTTGTATCCTACCTCTCCGCCAAACGTCAGCGCCACCAGCTGATGGCCGAAACAGGATCCTATGACCCTCAACCCTTTGCTGTCCGCAGCCCGGGTCAGGTCGATCAGCTGACGAATCCAGTCATGATCATCGTGCACGCTGCAGGGGCTTCCCGTAACCAGGATTGCATCGTAGCCGTCAAGATTATCGGGGAACTGATTTTTTGTCGTGTAGTAGACACCGAACCTGGCCGATGGATTGAGCGGCTGCAGCAAATCGATAAATTTCTGCGCATCCGTAATGCCCAGATCATCAGCCCAGTAGCTCTCCGGCACCGAATCCAGGATAGCGATTCTGATAGCTTTGTTCATTCTTCTAACTGAATAATACCGATTGACTCAAAAGCCAACGATACCTGAAAATCCAGATTTTAAAACCCTTCACATGCGACTCGAGTAAACCTATGACACCCGAAGAGTTCCGCCAGGCTGGCCACGATCTGATCGACTGGATCGCAGACTATCGCAGTAGCATCGAACAGCGACCGGTTCGGGCCCAGGTAAATCCCGGCGATATAAGGCGCAGCTTCCCCGTCAGTGCACCTGAAACACCCCAGGCGCCCGAGCAATTACTAAGCGAACTGGAACAACGGGTATTACCCGGGCTGACGCTGGCACAACACCCGATGCATTACGGCTGGTTTCCATCTAACGCGTCACTTGCCTCGGTACTGGGTGATATCGCGAGTTCCGGTCTGGGCACGCTCGGAATCTCCTGGGAAAGTTGTCCGGCACTGACCGAAGTCGAGGAAGTCGTCTGCGACTGGATGCGCAAGCTGACCGGGCTGTCTGACAATTGGGAAGGATGTATCCAGGATACCGCTTCAACTTCCTGTTTGACCTCCCTGTTGCTGGCGCGCGAACGGGCCAGCAACTATGCACAAAATCACGGTGGCCTGCAGGCGACGGATCAACCCCTCGTGGTCTATACCACTGCCGAGGCACATTCGTCTGTGGTCAAGGCCGCGTTACTGGCCGGGTTCGGTAGCGATAACCTGCGCATGGTTGCGATGGACCCCGAAAAGCGTTCGATGCAGGCCGAGAGCCTGGCGCAAATGGTGGCAGCGGATATCACGGCTGGTTGCATCCCCGCGGCCGTTATCGCCTCGGTCGGCTCGACCGGGGTCACGGCCTTCGACCCGGTCGCTGAAATCGCCGAGATAACAAGCCGTCACGACATCTGGTTGCACGTCGATGCGGCCATGGCCGGCAGCGCCATGTTACTGCCGGAATGCCGTCATTTGTGGGAAGGTGTTGAAGCGGCAGATTCCATCGCCTGGAATCCGCACAAGTGGATGGGGACAATCCTCGACTGCTCGCTGATGTATGTGCGTGATGTGCAGCACCTGGTGCGGGTCATGTCAACCAATCCCAGTTACCTGCGTTCGAGCGTTGACGACGAGGTCAAGCAGTACCGCGACTGGGGCATTCCGCTGGGACGTCGATTTCGAGCGCTCAAACTCTGGTATCACCTCGGCATCGACGGTATCGAATCGATCCGCGCGCGTCTGCGACGCGACCTCGACAATGCGCGCTGGTTTGCCGAACTCGTCGCCGGCACCGAGGACTGGCGCGTGCTGGCACCGGTCGAATTGCAAACCGTCTGCATCCGCCATGAACCTCCGGGGCTCGAGAGCGAAGCCCTCGATCGACATACCCTCGCCTGGGTTAACGCGATCAATCAATCCGGGGCGGCCTTTATGAGCCCATCGATACTCAACGAACGCTGGATGGTGCGGGTCTCGATCGGGGTCGAGGCCACCACTCGGGCGCATATTGAAAAATTGTGGGCACTGATTCAGCAACAGGTGAACGAGTCGACGTTTTAACCGCACGGGTGGGGTGAAATTGAAAAAGACATTGGCATAAAAAAAGGATACATTACGCGACTTTCACATCCACTAGCACGTGACACTATGGCCAATATCACCTGGAAAATGGAAGACGGTAGCGAAATCAGTGCCGAGGTTAAAGACGGCTTGAACCTGATGGAAGCCGCGACCGCGAATAACGTTCCACATATCGAGGGTGAATGTGGTGGTTGTCTTTCCTGCGCCACCTGCCACGTGTTTGTCGATCCTGAATGGTTTGCCAAAACCGGGGAGATCGATGACATCGAAGACACCATGCTCGAAATGACCGATGTCGAGCGCGAGGACAATAGTCGTCTCAGCTGCCAGATAGTCGCGTCGTCGGCGTTGGACGGATTAGTACTCCACGTCCCCGAACCGGAGTAGACGATGGCCGCTCCAATTGTCATTGTTGGTGCGGGTCAGGCGGCGGCCTCATTTATTTCGCGACACGTGGCGCTCGGCAGTCAACAACCCGTATTGCTGATCGGCGACGAAGCGCACCCACCCTACCAGCGCCCGCCGCTCTCCAAGAAATACCTGCTCGGAGAACTCGAACGCGAACGCCTGTTCATCCGTCCATTGGAATGGTATGCAGGCCATGCGGTCGAGTTGCGCTTCGATACCCGTGTTGACACTATCGATCGCGGCCTTAAGAAAATTATCACTAGCGACGGAGATACCGTCGAATACGATAAATTGTTGCTTTGCACCGGCGCCAGCGCTCGCAGACTGCCCACCGATATCGGCGGCACCCTCGACGGGGTGTTTACGCTGCGCAGTATTGCCGACATCGATAAGATTTCGCCCCAATTCCAGGCTGGCTGCAAACTGCTTATTGTCGGCGGTGGATATATTGGACTCGAAGCGGCAGCGATTAGCCGCCAGTTGGGTCTCGAGGTCACGCTACTGGAAATGGCCGATCGTATCCTGCAACGCGTCGCCGCCGCGGAAACATCGAATTACTTTCGTGACCTGCATAGCGGTCACGGGGTGGACATCCGGGAGTCGGTTCGTATGACCAGACTGCTGGGTGAAGACGGTGCAGTCCACGCTGCGGAACTGGAATCCGGCGAAATTATCGATGCCGACCTGGTGCTGGTCGGCATCGGCAGTAGTCCCAATACTGAACTGGCGCAGGCAGCAGGCCTTGATAGCGACAATGGAATCCGTGTAAACGAAATCTGCCAGACTTCCGACCCGAGTATTTATGCCGCCGGCGACTGCACCAGTTTTATTCGTAACGGGCAACAGATTCGGCTTGAATCGGTACAAAACGCCGCTGACCAGGGCGACCTGGTGGCACGTGTATTGGCCGGAGAAGCGGCGACCTACACAGCCCTGCCCTGGTTCTGGTCAGATCAATACGATTGCAAGTTACAGATCGTCGGTCTCAACCAGGGGCACAATCAAACGGTGATTCGTCCCGGTACCAATGCTTCGAGCATGTCGGTCTGGTATTACCGCGATGCGGAATTGCTCGCGATCGACGCGATGAATGAACCCAAGTCGTACGCTTTCGGCAGAAAAATTATCGAGGCGGGAAAACATCCAACAGCTGCGCAAGTCGCCGATCCGGCAACCGATCTGAAAGCCCTGGCGATGTCTTAGCAATATCCCGACTGAGATCAATGTAGGCCTCGAAGCGCTGCTTGATGTCGCGAACATAGTTGACCGGTTCACTGCCATTGACGTAACCGTAGCGTGCTTTTTTAGCGTACTGTTTTTTCTCGAGCAACAACATCGCCTGCTCGGTGTGCCCGAACCAGCGATCCGGATCATGCCCCAACTGCCCGGCAAGGCGGCGCGCATCCTGTACATGACCCGAACCCGCGTTGTAAGCGGCGAGCGTAAACCAGAGCCGATCAGAAAGCGCCAGGTCAGAATCAAAACGATCACGCAGCCAGTCGAGATACTTGACCCCGCCGCGAATACTGCTGGCAGGATCAACGATGTCTTTGACCCCCATTTCCTTGGCGGTGCGCGGCATTAATTGCATCAAGCCCCTGGCACCGATATGTGATCTCGCCTTGGGATTGAATTTGCTTTCCTGGTACATCTGCGCGGTGACCAGTCGCCAATCGAATCCATAGTGATCAGAATACTTGCGCACCAGTTCATCGTAAGGCGAGATCTGCCCCTTCGATGGATCGATGATACGCCCACGTGCCAGGCGCTGTACTGAGCGTCTATTCTTGAAATACTCCAGGTAAATAACGTTATAGAACTCGCTTTTGTACATGCGTTTGACAAACTCGTTGAGTGCCTGCTTTAGCTCTGGATTACGTTTACGCAACGCAATCGAGTGCGGGACTTCCGACTCTAATGTATGAGCCGAACGCACCGGAATCGACTTGGCGAGCTCAATATCGAGCAAGTGTTCATCGGCCATGGTTGCCTTGTACTTGCCGTGCGCTACCTGCTGAATCAAATACTCGGTCTCGACATCATCATCGGTGGCGCGCAGGTTGAAGCCCGCTCCTCCATTTTGCAAGTGAGAGAGGCTTTTCCAGTAATGACTGCGAGAACGCACGGAAATAGTTTGATCATCGAGGTCAGCCAAAGAGATTGCGCTATCGTCTTTGTGCACCACGATATGTTGCCTCGCGTAGTGATAGGGGTCGGAATAATCAATGCCGAGCCGGCGCTGCATATTATCAGGCTCAAGAAACCCCATCGCGATGTCGGCTTTGCCTTCCAGCAGCCAGGTCGTTAACTCGCGGTAACTCGGTGGCACTACCACCTCCAGACGCAAACCATGATAATCGGCAAATTCTCGCGCAAGCTCATACTCGAATCCCATCAACTCGCCGCGGTAGAGGAAATAGGAGGCCGCGTTGTTACGCAGCAAGACTCGCAAAACCCGGCGTTTCCTGATCTGGTCGAAATCACCGATAAATTGCTTATCATGATCTTCGACCTGAAATTCAAGCTGTAAATAACGATTGATTTCGTTGACCAGCCGCGGTGCATTTTTGCGCACCCCCCAGCCGATATCACGCTGGCTGCTGAAGTTGGTCGCCACCCTGGTATCATCGCGAAAAGAATCGTATATTTTGACCAGGTTACTGTCCATAATCGTCGCATCGATTTTGCCGGCTGCCAGGTCGTCGAGTACGGTTTCGATTTGAATTCCATCGGGTGTTTCCAGAATTTCAATCTCGGGGTATCGATTATCCTTGAGCCAGGTGAGCGCATGCCAGAAGGTTGAGTCGCGACTTACCATGACTCGTTTGCCATTCAGGTCTCGCACACGCTGCACCGATTTATTCGTGCTGGCGACGATCACCTGTTCATTGACGTGATCGACCGGCACCGAGAACGAGATCTTTTGCTGCCTGAGGTCATTGATCGTCAGGTTATCGACAATAATATCGCCCAGGCCCGCCTCCAGTGCCGGAATCAGCTTGGAGAAGTTATCGACGATAACCAGTTCAGGAATCAGTCCGTGCGACAGTGCAAACTCCTCGGCGATACGCAGCTGCTCGGCCAAAGGTGAAGCCCGACGCGGTAGGTAGTCGGCGCTCGAAAAATCACGCGTCAGTAGAATCCGTAATTTCCCCGAGCCCAGGATATCGATGAAGTCGCCATTGAAGGGCTGGGATTCTTCGAGGGTGCTATAGCTGCGATTTAGATAAGCCTGCGCGGTATTCAGGCAAAGCAACGCCAAGGTAAAAAGCAAGAGCTTCGCGATCTCCGGGATGCGGCATTCGATCCTGACAGGCGTAAACATAGCTAGACACTAAAGCGCTTTATTGCTGTTTTGTCAAAACTAAAGCCGGTGCCGGGGCGCTCGGGAACGGTAATCATGCCCTCTGCGAGCTCCATCGACTCGTTAAACAACGGGGCACACCAGGGCATGTGTTCAACCGAAATACAGTTGGCCTCGCTGGCGGCAATACACAGGCTGTACTCGGTGAAGATATGCGTCGAAATCGGGATTTCATAAGCAGCGGCCTGCGCAGCAACCCGGCGCATTTCGCTTAAACCCCCGATACGCTGCAAATCAGGCATCAACACATCGACTGCGCCGGATTCGAGAATATCGCGCATACCCAGGTGGGTGTACTCGGTTTCACCCGCTGCGATCGGTGTATCGAGCGCCGCTCGCACCTCGGCACAACCGACGAGATTGTGATAGACCACCGGTTCCTCGAACCAGGCGAGATTAAATTCTTCGAGCTCACGCCCGAGACGAATGGCATGTTTCACCGTGAGCGCCTGGTTGGCATCGGCGAGCAACTCGATCTCGGGACCTATGGCATCGCGCACCGCGGCCACGCGTTCGACATCTTCACCCACGCTCGGCTTGCCCAGACGGACTTTCATCGAACGGAATCCCGTATCGATCAGTTCAGCGGTTTCTTCAACCAGGCTATCGATCGACTGCGATAACCACAGCCCCCCGCTGGCGTAAGTGTTAACACGTTCGCGGCAGGCGCCGAAAAGTTTGTGCAACGGTAGCCCGGCAGCCTTGCCCACCAGGTCCCAACAGGCGGTATCGATTGCGGTAAGCGCAGCGATTGAAAAGCCCTTGTGTCCGATCGGATTCAATTCATTCCAGATGTCCTGCCAGATTGCGGTGACAAAATGCGGATCGCGTCCTTCGACCTGGTGCGCGAAACCGAGCAACATTTCGTGCAGTGCCTTAAGTCGAACCGCATTTAAGGTTAAAACGCAGCTTTCGCCGATTAGACCCTGATCGGTTTCGAGTTCCAGTAGTACATATCCCACGCTATTCATCTGGTGTATCGAGGTCGCAATCGGCCGCTCCAGCGGCACATCGACCAGGGTTGTCTTGAACCTTGTAATCTTCATCGTTTCGACCACTCGCTCAGTAGCTAATCTCGGTAATAGTGTAAACCAGTCTCCCGCTGGGTACTTCGACTTCGACCTCGTCACCCAGTTCTCGCTTCAGCAACGAACGCGCTAGCGGCGAGTCGACGCTGATATAACTTTCCTCGCGATCGAATTCATCAGGGCCAACGATGCGATAAGTGACTACCACCTCGTCCTGATCTTCTAGTTCGACCGTGGCACCGAAAAAAACCCGCTCCGAACTTTTTGGCTTTTGATCCACAACATTTAGCTCCGGCAGGCGTTTTTGCAGGTAACGAATCCCACGATCGATCTCGCGCAGTTCTTTCTTGCGATAGATATACTCGGCATTCTCCGAGCGATCACCCTCGGCGGCCGCTGCCGACAGGGCCGCGACGACTTCACGGCGCTTCAACCACAGCGACTTTTGTTCGGATAGCAGGACGCGCATGCCCTCGGACGTGATATAGGGCGATTTGCTGGGGCCAGGTGGACGATATCGACTCATTGCTCTAATCGGCGTCGAACCCCCGGGCAAGGGGGTTCTATTTCATTTTCTGAACTGCGAAATCTGTACTTCAGTGCCGTAATCCGCGAAATCGCCATCGGAGCGCTTACCGCGAAATTCAGCCCAGTGAATGCTGTGGTAGTGACTTGGGTGCTGTTCGTCAAACACGGTTGGCAGCGGAGTGACTTTCGCGCTGGCGGCGGGATTAAAGAAAAACGGCAGGCTGTAGCGATCGCGGGACTCCATCGCCAGCACCCGGTGCACGGGCGCATGATAGATATCATTCGACCAGACCTGCATCATGTCACCGGTGTTGATGACCATGGCACCGGGAACGGGAGGAATATCGTACCAGTAGCCATCACGGTGCACCTGCAGGCCACCGATGTCGTCCTGGATCAAAACGGTCAGCGCGCCGGCGTCGGTATGATGGTGTACCCCGAGATCGGCGACCGGCTGGTGCGCTTCGCTAGAACCCGCCAGCGGGTCCTGCACCGGGTAGTAATTCAGCCGCAGGAAACCCGTGTGGTTGGTGGCAAAATCGGCGTGCATGTAATCGGCCGGTAAATCGAGCCCGACACAAAAAGCTTCCAGCAATTTTAAAGACAGGTTGGTGCAGGCATCGAAATAATCTTCCATGGTGACTTTAAAGGCATCCTGGTTTGCAGGCCAGCGATTGGACTGGCCGTAGATCGGATCGACACCGACGCTGGTAAAATCGAAAACTTCCTTCTTGTCACGCTGGTTCTTGGTGAGTTCATTATGATAAAAACCCCAGGGGTTTTCCTTGCTGCGCAACACCGACCTCTTGATCTCGTTCGGCAGGGCAAAAAACGCTCGCGTTTGACGCCAGACATCGTCGACCAGTTCGGTCGTTAGGCCATGATTGATAACCTGGAAGAAACCCCAGCTGCTGCAGGCGGACGCGACTTTATCAATAGAATCCCTGGCAGCGCCGCTATTTGAATCGACCAGTAATTCCGCAATATCGATAATCGGAACCTGGTCCGCTATCGACGCTTGATGCGCGACCGGATCCTTATCGAAATCCTGTTTACCGTGGATCATGTTGTTGTTCGCTCTGGCAAATGTGATTCGAACCAGTATATGGTTTGTGCTTGCTTTCGTAAAACCGGATTCATCGGAATTTGAAAACTACTACGTCATACTGTTCCACTCATCTGCTACAGGACCCGGCGCAGCCGCGAACGGGGCAATCGATTGACAGTGACCACTGGACCCACGCAAAGGGAGTCTTTATGCTTTCCGCACCGCTGCAGCCCAGCGCGGGAATTATGCCTGACTTTGCCGGACACATGAAGCAGATTGAAACCATGATCGAACCCGGGGATCCCCCGCCATATACCATTATCAATGAACAGGGCCAGGGCCAGGTCCTGTTGGTCGGTGATCACGCGAGCCGCGTCATTCCGCGGGCGCTCGATAATCTCGGCCTCGATGAGACCCTGCTCGAACAGCATATTGCCTACGATATTGGTACCCGAAAGTTAGTCCATCACCTGTCGCAACATCTCGATGCACCGGCTGTGCTGGCGGGTTACTCACGTCTCGTCGTCGACCTCAACCGCAGCCTCGAGGACGCGAGCGTGATGCCGGAAGTCAGCGACGACACGCCCATCCCGGGCAATCAAAACATGTCGGTGGAGCATCGTAATCAGCGCATCCACAGCTTTTACACGCCATATAGAAAAGCCATCGACATGATGCTGCACGGCTTCAGGGAAAAAGGGGTGGTGCCGGCGTTCATAGCGATACACAGTTTTACGCCGCAAATGGTAGGCTTCTCGCGCCCCTGGCACGCCGGCATTCTGTGGGATAAGGACCCGCGAATTCCGTTGCCGCTGATGGCCAATTTGCGTGCGCATCCCGACCGATTCAACATCGGTGACAACGAGCCCTACTCGGGCAAACATCCCGCGGACTACACCATCGATCATCATGCCGAGGCCTCCGGGATACCCCATGTTTCGATCGAGATACGCCAGGACCTGGTTAACACCGAGGCTGGTGCGGAGCGCTGGGCAAGCATTCTCGACGATGCCCTGCGCGACATCCTGGCCGACCCGGACCTCTACCAGGTCTGGCAATCAATCTAGCCCGTGTCGGATCGTCGTAGCAACCTATAGCTGATCGAGTATGATTTCGGCAGCTTCGAGCGCACCCTCGATAAAGCCACCAAACTTCGGTGCCATCTCGGTCGAGGCAAATAGCAGGCCTTTGTGCACGAGTGGTTGAAGCGAGTCTGGCTGACCATATTCGGGGTGATGCGAGGTTGATGTGTCCTCGACGGTGGCGGTAAAAACTTCCTTGCTCCAGTCCTGGGTAATCACGTCGATCGGGTCTGCGGCGGCGGGTCCAAACATTTGCTGCAACTGCTCGATCGCGCCAGCAACCAGGCTGTCCGGCTCGCGTGACAGTGAGTCGATCGGGGATCGGAGAAAACCAAATAACGCACCAAAGGCGGCGTCAGCAGGCGATGCATCGTGAATCTCCATCAGCGGTCCATATCGGCTGATACCGTCCCCCGAAAGGCCCATATCACGCCAAAAAGGTTTCTCGTGAACAGTAAACAATTTTGCGTGACCGGCCATCCAGGTCGGTATCGAACGCAGACCTTCAAGAATTTCTGCGGATAAAGTAGCACCGAAATCAATCGTTTCGGCAACTAAGCGGGGCGGTACTGATAAAACGATACGTCGCGCCCTAACCGTTTTGTTGCCGGCAGGTGTCTTTATTGCGGCGATGAATCCATCTTCGGCTTCAGTGATGCCAGACAGCAGGTGCGAAAGGAAAACTGTTTGACTGGGTAAACGATTGTAAAGCCGTTGGGTAATGCTCGATACCCCCCCCTCAATACGTAACGAACCCGCCATTGTCGAGAAATCGTAATCCCGGCGAACTTGTCCCGCTTCGTCCTGGTAAACCAGCCGCCCCTCGCTATATTGCTCGAAAACTCCAATATCAAGTTCTCCGAGCAGATGAGCTATGCGGGGCTGACCCGGCCAAACCCAGGAGGGTCCCAGGTCAAACCATCCCGTTGTTCGGTCGGCCATATCGGATTGGACTGACAGGATACGACCACCAACCCGCTCCCGCGCTTCAATCAGCAGATAGTCGTTACCACGCTGAGCCAGGGAGGAAGCCAGTGCCAGGCCACTCAAGCCCGCACCTACGATTAGTATGTCTGTTTGCATCGACTTTTATGAACTAGCAGTGGAAGCAGGTCAAACAACCTCGCAGATTAGACCGACAAATCAGGCAGAGTCCTGCGTATAAAATGCAAATGGATCACCCAGAAGCGCGATCTCGGGTTCGATGCCGAGGCCGGGAAGATCGGGTGCGCTGAAACAGCCGTCAACATTGCGCACGCCCTGTCCCGGTGCAGGATCGACGCTGACCATTTCCTGGCAGGACCAGGCTCCGAGACAGGACGGAGCCGGTATCGTCTGCGCGAAATGCGAAACGACCGTGTCGGATAGCACGGTACCGCCGGTGTCCATCACCAGCATCGTGATACCGGTGGCCAGGCAGAAATCGCGCAGGCGGCGGGCCTTGGTCAGGCCACCGACTCGGTTAACCTTGATATTGACCAACTCGGCAATACCGTCACGCTGAATGCGAATCAGGTCCTCGATGGTGTGCATGCCTTCATCGACACAGATCGGGTAACGAGTCTGCCGCCGCACCTGGGCAATTTCATCGAGGGTTTCGCAGGGCTGCTCAAACCACGAGGTGATCCCGGCAATAGAATTCAACACGGTAATCGCCTCGCGTGGTAACCAGGCGCGGTTGGCATCGTAAAACATGATTTCACCGGCGCGCTCATTCGCGCCAAGCAGGTTGATGCGCTCGATATCCATGACCACATCGGCTCCAACCTTGCAGGAATGGACTCGATAACCCATATCTCGGAAGCGCTGGACTTCATCCAGCATTTGCTGCGGTGTGCCCGTCGATACGCTCGAGGCGATAGGTACCGGGTCGGGTTCGCGCGCCCCAAGCAGTTCGCAGACCGGTAACCCCGCTGACTTGCCAGCGATATCCCAGCAGGCGATATCGAGCGCCGATTTGACATAAGGATGTCCGGGCAGGGCCAGGTCCATAAGGCGGTTGATCGAATCGAGCTGTCGTGGGTCCTGGCCGATCAGTAATGGCGCAAGCTCATCGATACCGGCACGAATGCCTTTGCCAAAAGCCGGCAGGTAGGTCACGCCCCAGGGACAGCCCTCACCCCATCCCGATATGCCTTCGTCGGTTTCGATGCGAATGATGGTCGAATCGAGTCGTTCGAACTTGAGACGTCCCCCGGAAAGCCAGTAAGGCTTGTGCAATGGCAGGTCCAGCTGCCAGGCGCTGATCTTGTTTATTTTCATGCCGACTAATCTACCCCTCTGAACCTGGCCAGTAAAACAAATTATATTGGCGCGACCGATCGCTTTTCCCTATATTCCGGCCTGATATTGTTCTCATTTGTAAACCCCATCAACCCTGGAAACAAGCCCATCATGTATGTACCCAGTCACTTCAGCGTTACCGAACAAGAAGAGATCTTCGCGTTTCTGAACGCCAATGCCTTCGGCCAGCTGATTTCGGTCGCCGATCATCGCCTGACCGCCTCGCATCTACCCTTCCTGGTTACCGATGATCGCAAGCATTTACACTGCCACCTGGCCCGGCAGAACCCGCACTGGCAGACACTCGAAGAGCAACAGGTGCTAATCACCTTCCAGGGACCACATGATTACATCTCGCCAAGCTGGTACCAGACGCCCGGCGTACCGACCTGGAACTACCAGGTCCTGCACATCTACGGCCGCTGCCGCGTCTTCGAAGAACCCGGGGCAATCGCTACCGTGGTCGAAGCCCTTAGCACGCGCTACGAATCAGGCTTTGACGAGCCCTGGGAACCGGAGTATCGAGACGCCATGCTCAAGGCTATCGTCGGCGTCGAAATTGAAATCGAAGGGTTACAGTGCAAATACAAACTCAGTCAGAACCGTCCGGCCCAGGACCATCAACCTGTTATCGACAAGCTGGATAAAATGGGGTCGGAATCACTGGTTCAGGCAATGCGCAAAGCCCTGCTATAACTCCCCAGCTTCCTCGAGCACCTTACGCGCGACGCGAAAGCATTCCAGCGACTGCGGCACGCCGCAGTAAATCCCGACGACATGGATTATCGCGCGAATCTCTTCCTTGCTGACGCCATTGTTAAGTGCACCACGGCAGTGAATTTCCCATTCGTGCATCTTGCCGAGTGCGCCGATCATTGCCAGGTTCATCATCGAGCGCGTCTTCGGTTCGATGACTTCATCACCC
>CAXMSP010000164.1:0-13089 GCA_964196225.1 uncultured Gammaproteobacteria bacterium
TTCGAAACCGGTAAATTCAATCATCAGCCTTTGGTCGAAGCCGGCGTGCTGGCGGCTGAATGCTCGGCGCTGCTGACGCAGTTCTTTGAGGACAAGCGAGCGTCTGGAAAGTAATCCGTGGGTCTATTCCTGATCCGTATCGCTGGATCCCGCGGTCAACCCGCGGGATGACAGTAGGATGACAGCAGGACGCCGCGGGACGACAGTTGCTTGTGTCATTCCGGCGCAAGCCGGAATCCAGCCTGACAATCGCGCACGCGGTGCGCTCCTCTTTCAGATCTCGCCGGTCCGACGCACCGGGTCAAGCCGCGCTATGATGACGCGGGAAACGCCAGGGAATGAGCGATATCTAAAGGCTAGGGGCCAGCGGCGCAACTTCCTGCGGCTGTTTCAATTCACCATTCTCGCGCAGTGCCCGGGTTTCGAATCCAATCAGGTATTCGTAGTACTGGCGAATATTTTCGACGTACTTGACCGGTTCCCAGCCCCGCGCGTAGCCGTACCTGGTGCTCTTGTACCATTTCTTGCGCGCCAGCAACGGCAGGCTATCCTTGACGTCGATCCAGCGGTTCGGATCACCACCTCGTTTCTCGGTGATGATGCGGGCGTCCTCGAGGTGGCCAAGGCCGACGTTGTAGGCGGCGAGTGCAAACCAGGTGCGGTCAGGTTCGAGAATATTCTCTGGCACTCTTTTTAACACTTTGGCGATGTATTTTGCCCCGCCGCGAATGCTCTCGGCCGCATCAAGACGGTTTTTAACCTTCATCTGTTTTGCGGTCGCCAGTGTCAACATCATCAATCCGCGCACACCGGTCGGCGACTTGGCCCGTTCGATCCAGAGTGATTCCTGGTAACCTATCGAGGCAAGCAGGCGCCAGTCAAGATTTACGGTCTTGGCTTCCCTTTTGAAAAATGCTTCGTATCGCGGCAAATGGCTTTCGATACGCTGGGTAAAGGTGCGTATGTCCGAATAGTTAAAGCGGGCGACATGACTGTAATAACGATGGATCAATTGTTCAAGGCGCCCGTCTTTTTCTATCGTCGTAAAGAAAGCTTCGATCACGTTCTTTAGGCTATCGTCGTCGCTGAAATTGTAGGCCCAGCGCAAGCGGCGCGGATCACCGATTTCGAATGCAATACGCAATTCGGGAAAGTAACGGCGTTGCAATGCGATTTCATGCGAATCGGCAAGAATGAAGTCGGTATCCCCGGACTCCACTTGTTCGATCAATTCTTCGGTCGCGATATCGTCAACCTCGGTCCAGGTCAGTTTGGGGTACTGGTTTAAAAGTTCAGTTAAAAGCTCGACATGCGCCGTACCGCTGACGACCTTGAGTGAACCACCGATCAGGTCGCGTACTTTTTTGGGTCGGTCGGCGCGAAACTTGCGATACAGTACCTGGTTCGAAACTTCGTAATAATCTGGTCCATAGGCGACGGAGGAGTTGGAATTCGATTCGTTTCCGGATAAACCGGCGGCCACAATGTCTCCAGTGCCATACAAAAGCTCAGGGTAGAGTTCGGCGAAGCTCGATACCGTGATGAGGCGGGCCTTGACGCTGATCGATTCGGCAAACCAGTTGGCGAGTTGATACTCAAAACCGTTGGGACCGTCGATATCCTGGTAATAGGTGGTCGCGCTATTAAGCGTAAGGATGTTGATATAGCCACGTTTTTGAATCTTTTCGAGCGTACTCAAGGCGCCCTTATCGATGCCCGGTGAAACGATCAGAACCGCCAACACGGCTAAAGCCGCGATCAGGCCTGAAATCCACTGGATTCGATGGGCGGTTGGGGTAAGCTCTACCATGAATTAACACCGAGTCATCCGCAGACTACTGTCTGCGGGTAAACACCCACTCGTGCGAAGCGGACAGGTCCGCGTTAAATGCATAACCCTCTCGGTTGAATTCCTTGAGTGCCTTGGGATCGTCGATCCGGTGGTCGATCAGGTAGCGTGCCATCATGCCGCGGGCCTTCTTGGCAAAAAATCCGATCATTTGATAGCTACCCTTGTTGTAATCCTTGAATACCGGCGTGATGACGTCTGCTTTAAGCAATTTGGGTTTTATCGATTTGAAATACTCGTTTGATGCCAGGTTAATCAGGGTATTTGAACCGGAATGCCTCAATTCCTGGTTGAGCGTTTTCGTAATCCGTCCATCCCAGAACTGGTACAGGTTTTTCCCCTGTTCAGTGTCGAGCCGGGTACCCATCTCGAGCCGGTAGGCCTGTATCAGGTCGAGCGGTCGTAGCACGCCATACAGGCCCGACAGGATGCGTAAATGATCCTGGGCAAACTCGACGTTGTCTGGTTGCATGCTGTAGGCGTCCAGACCAATATAGACGTCTCCCTTGAACGCAAACAATGCCTGCCGCGCATTCTCCGGCTTGAATGGTGTTTTCCATTGCTTGAAGCGTTGCTGGTTGAGCTCGGCTATGTTGTCGCTCATCTGCATAAGCTTCGAAAGATCGGCTGCAGATAACTGTCGCAGCCGCCGCACCAGCTTGCGCGACTGCGACAAATGCGATGATTGCGTAAACGCATCGGTGACGGTCGGGGTATCAAAATCCAGTGTTTTGGCGGGCGAGATGACGGTTAGCATATTACCTGGTACGAAAGTTAAAAACTTATATTAGCAAAAATGCAATGCCAATTTAGTGAATTTCATAACATCCGGGTCAAACGTCGCTACAACGCCATTTTTTGCATTTAGACTTAATCTGGCACAAAATTCGTCAGTAAAAGTCGCAGAATCTAAGTTATTTTCACGGGCACACGGCTGAAAAATGATCGATAACAGACAGGTTACCCAGGATTTCCTCGATTCGTCGCAATACCTGGAAAGCTCCATACTTCAATATGAGCGCGTTTACGGTGAGGATTTCGTAAGCCCGGGCGGTCGGGAAATGGCACGTGAAATGATCGGCCGCATGGCGCTTGTACCCGATGCCCGCGTGTTGGATGTTGGCTGCGGCCTGGGCGGCAGTGCCTTTGTCATGGCAAGTGAATTTGGCCTGCAGGTGGACGGTATCGACCTTTCGAGAAATATGCTGGCGCTGGCGAATCAGAAACTGTCGGTAAATGGTCTGTCCAGATCGGTTAATCTGCAGTGGGGTGATTGCCTGGAACTGGATCGCAGTGATACCTATGATGCAGTTTACAGCCGGGACGTTTTCTTACATATCCATGATAAAGCCAGGCTGCTTTCAGTACTGAAATCGGTTCTGCACCCGGGTGGTACGCTGCTGTTCACTGATTACTGCTGCAGCCCCAAACCCTGGGACACTGATTTTAGCGCTTATGTTGAAGATCGGGGGTACAGCCTGCACACGATCGAAGATTACGCCGCTCTAATATCAAACGCCGGTTTCGCAAGAGTAACCGCTGAAGACATTACGCCGAGGTTTATCGAGATCTTGCAATCGGATCTACAGCGCATCGAAGAATTGAATCTGGACCAAAGCGCGCGCAGCAAACTTCAACAAAGCTGGCAACAGAAGCTGGAACGCTCGGTGGCGGGGAATCATCGTTGGGGCCTGTTTACCGCGGTGAGACAAAACTAATAGGAGCTGAATACTCCCTTAGTCTGCATTCAACCAGGGGAAAAGCCTGTAAGATAGTGCCTGGCAAGAGCTCGTATTACTATCAGGCTTTTTTGCCAGAACGGATTATCCTGATTGTCAAACCGATCCAGAAAATTAACCTCAGCCCTGTTAGATGTTGAGTTCTGCCCCAGTTGAGGCATCAATCGCTTTCAAGCCAAGCCGATGATTTAAGCCATTGTTACCAGGCATTTATTATAACCGGAACCAGGATGTTTAATTCCCGGAGTATATTAATCACTTTGGCGTTGTGTTTTTTGTCGACAACACTGTGCGCGCAAACTGTCGTCAATGTCGAAATTAGCGGTATCGATCAAATACTGGAGGACAATGTTCGCCTCTATCTGAGTATCGAACAACAGAAAAACCATCCGTTGATCAGCGGTGGTCGCCTGCGCAGACTGCACAAAAAAGCCGATAAGGAAATCTCTTCGGCCTTGCAGCCCTTCGGATACTATCGACCGACAATCAGTTCCAGCCTGGAAAAGTCCGAATCGGGTGAATGGCAAGCCAGTTACAATATCGATCCCGGACCAGCCCTGCGAATAGCAGAATTCAACTTCGTCATCAGTACGGAAATGGGGCAGGACCCTGAATTTCAGAAACTGATGCAACAGCAGGCATTGCAAACGGGCAATGTGTTTACCCATCCAGAATACGAATCCTTTAAGACTGATCTTGCCAAATTGGCCTCGGAGCGCGGATATTTCAGGGCGGCATTTTCTGAAAATCGTGTTGAGATTGATCTTAAGGATTATGTCGCACGCGTTTATCTCAACTACGATGGCGGCCCTCGATTCAGGTTCGGCGAAGTGTCACTGCGCCAGGATGTATTGCAAGCCGAATTTTTACAGCGCTACATGCCCTTCAAGAAAGGTGATGCTTATTCACTTGATAAGCTTATCGAACTGCAGCATGTACTCAACGATACCGACTACTTTCAGACGGTAGAAGTTTCACCCGGCCAGGCATTGCCCGGCAGCAATGAAATTCCGATCGAGGTTTCACTAACTCCACGCAAGGAAAACCGTTATGTGTTCGGTTTTGGCTATGGCACGGATACCGGGGCACGCACCAAGTTTGGCTGGCAACGACCGCGCGTCAATGACAGGGGACATCGGTTTGACAGCGAAATAGGGGTATCGGAAGTTGGCCACAAGCTGGAAGCCAATTACCGTATACCTGTTCTTAATCCGCGCACCGATCAGCTGGTTTATAGTGTCAGTGAAGTCGTCGAAGAACTGGATGATGTCGACAGTGATTTACGCACCGTCGGTGTTAGCCTGAACCGTCGCCGTGGTGAATGGCGCGAAACGCTGGCACTCGATTACCAGCGGGAAGATTTCGAGATCGGCAATGATTCAGATGAAACGTCACTGTTAATACCTGGAGTCACCTGGAGTCGAATCTGGGGCAAAAACTTTATTTATGTCCTCGATGGTTTACGTTTAGATTTCGGTCTGCGTGGCGCCGATGAAGGACTCGGTTCCGATGTGAGTTTTAGCCAGGCTTACTCAAGTCTCAAATTCATTACCTCGCTGAATCGCAGCAATCGATTTATTGCCCGCGGCAGCGTCGGCAGCATCTCGACGAAGGATTTTGACAAGCTCCCTCCGTCGGTGCGCTTCTTTACCGGAGGCAGTCAAACTGTGCGCGGATATGATTATCGGTCGCTGGGTCCAGAGGATGACAGCGGCGATGTAATCGGTGCCAGGCACCTGCTGACGGGTAGCATCGAGTTTGAACACTCCCTCAACGATAAGTGGGCAGTTGCCCTGTTCTATGATGCCGGCAATGCCATCGATGACTTCGATGACGATCTGGAGCGCGGCGCCGGCTTTGGAGTGCGCTGGAACTCTCCGGTCGGGCCGGTACGCATCGACCTGGCAAACGCGATCAGCGATGATGAGTCCTGGCAATTGCATCTCAACATCGGGCCTGACTTATGAAGCGATCATTGCTCATCGGCTTCGCCCTGCTAATTGCCCTGGCCCTGAGTGTTCTGACCTGGTTATTTGCGAGCGAGAGCGGCTTGCTCTGGGCATACCGTGAAGCCCAGTCGCGTTTGCCCGGTACGCTAGCCGTAGACGATATCTCGGGCAGACTTTCCAGCTCGGTCAGGCTGAAAGGGATCAGGTATGAGGATCGAGGCCAGACTTTTAAAGCCCGTCAGGTCACGGTGAACTGGGATCCCTGGGCGTTGATAAAAGCGGAAATTGATGTTCCCAGCTTACAAGTGGAGGCACTTGAGGTTTCGATACCTGAATCTTCGGATGATTCCAATTCGCCTGAACCGGATACGACCGCCCCGGTAATCCAGCTCCCCGTGGCGCTGAAATTAAGCAACGCGCAAATCGACGGACTCGTTATCAACAGGGGGGACGCCACTTACCGCCTGGAGCAGATCAGGATAAACGCGCGAATGGGCGCTGATCGGCTTGAGATTGCAGGATTAGACATTAAATCCCCGGATCTGGAGCTCGGTTTGCAGGGTGATCTTAAAACATCCGATAACTATCCGCACAACATTGAGCTGAGCTGGCAGACCAGACTGCCGTCGAACGCAATCATGAACGGTGCGGGACGGATTGCTGGCGATCTTGACGCGACATCGCTGACCCAGCAGCTACAGGGCCCGCTGCCGCTCAACCTGAGTCTCGAGTTACGCGACCTGCTCGGTCAGCTCAGCTGGCAGGCTTCGATCGACTCTGATTCACTCGATACGACCCTGCTCGACCCCAGGTTGCCCACGCTGAAGGGCGGCTTCGATCTGACCGCCAATGGCGATTTGTCCACGGCCAGGGTCACCGGACACGTAGATGCCGAGTCTGCTGAACTCGGACCTTTCAAAGCAGATTTTGAAATGCACAATCTTGACGGTGAGCGCAGGTTTGAGGGGTTGATCTTCGATTCGCTCAGGTTGAGCGCATTAGACGGTGAAATATCTGCCAGTGGTCAATTCAACTGGTTACCGGCACTCGGCTGGCAAGCCGAAATCACGTCATCTGCAATCAATCCGGCCAGGCTGTTACCTGAGTGGCCGGGCAAAATAGATGCAACATTCACCAGCAACGGTGGGATGGAAAATGGCGAGTTCACTGCCAGCGCGAATATCGCCCAGCTGCAAGGTAGCTTGAGAGATTACCCGGTATCACTGCAAGGCAATGTGCAGTGGCGCAACAGCGGTATCGATATCACCGGGCTTGAGTTCGCCTCGGGAGATACCCGGGTCAACGCCCGCGGGCGTATTGGTGAGCGGCTGGATCTGGACTGGTCACTGGATTCCAGCAACCTGGCCGAACTTTACCCCGAGGCGAAGGGGCATCTCAAAGCCAGTGGACGACTCGACGGTCCACGCGAGACACCGACGGTGCAGGCAACATTCAGCGGAAAATCCATGGAGCTGCCGGGTTACAAGATAGGCGCGGTTAAAGGCGACGTTGCAGTCGATTTGCTGCGCTGGCAACAACTTGATATCAATCTTGATGCGCAGGCAATCAAACTTCAGGATCATTCTCTGAAATCGATCAAATTGATCGTAGATACCCGTCGAGTGCAGGCCGATATTGTTGCCGATGAAGCGAATGCACAAATCGAACTCGACGGAAAAATTGATGGCGAAAGCTGGCGTGGACAGATTTTAAAGGCCAATATACAAACGCCTGATTATGCCAGCTGGAAGCTCAAGGCGCCGGCCGTCATCGGCCTGTCCTACGATTCACTGGTCGCTGAAACCATCTGTCTGCAAAGCCTTTCAGGCGGCGAGGTCTGTAGCTCGGTTAATGGGCAGGACAATACCTGGCAAATGGACCTCAAGGTTAGCAAGCTCCCGCTGCAGTTACTGGGAAAATGGATTCCATCCGGGCTACAACCTGACGGTCTGGCCAACGCGAATGCCAGCCTGGTGTACCGACTCCCCGACCGGCTGCTGGGACGGGTTGAGGTCGAGTTGCCTACGGCTGCGATCACTTATCCTGTGCGCAAAGATAGACCCGAGCGCATCGACTATCGTTCAGGCAGACTCGAATTACTGCTTGAGGAAACCGGGATCAAGGCAATAACGAAGATAACCCTGACCAGCGGAGACCACGTCGAAGGATCGCTCAGGTTGCCGGGCGCAAGCCTGCTGACGCTAGATTATGAGACCCAGCCACTGCAGGCCGAGGCCAGGATAAGTGCGCGTAATCTGGGCGTGGTCGAGGCAATGATCGAGGCGGTCGAGCAATTGAAGGGTCAGCTCGAGATGAATTTAACGTTTGCAGGAACCATCGGTCAACCACTGGTGCAGGGCAACGCGCACCTCACGAACGCAGAACTGAATATCCCGGACCTCAACCTGAAACTAAACCAACTCAATATCAGCGCGCAAAGCGAGAGTCCTGAAAAAGTTACCTACCGGGCCGACGCGCTGACCACTGAAGGCAATCTCTCGGCTCGCGGCAGCACATTGTTAATTAAAGCCCGTGGCTGGCCAAGTGAAATCAGCTTCGAGGGCGAACGGCTCGATGTCTCAAGGTTGATTGAACGGTGGTTACCCCCGCAGATGACAGTCGAGGGACTACTCGATGCCGGCGCTGATTTAAGCTTTCAGGCACCCGATAATTTGGTCGGAAAGATAGGGCTTTCATCGCCACTGGGGGTGCTGGGTTACCCGTTACTGGAAGGCGAAAGAGAGCGCTGGGAATATCGTGACGCAAAACTCAATATAGTTCTGAATAGTCGTGGGATAGAGGCTAGCTCGGAAATGCGCGTGGGTAACAACAACGGCCTTAGTGGGAAAATATACCTGCCAGATGCAAAATTGCTGGCGTTGGATTTCGCAAACCAGCCAATTCAGGCTAGTGCGAAACTGGACTTTCAGGAGTTGGAGCTGATCGAGGCCCTGTTGCCGGAAATTGAGCAGATGCAGGGCAGGTTGACGTTGGACTTTGGCGCTGATGGAACCCTGGCGCAACCAATACTGAGTGGTCGCGCCGAAATCCTCGAAGCGGCTTTGAAGATACCAAGGCTCGGTTTGAGCATCGACGGGATTAAAATGACCGGTGCCAGCGACAACGACGGGCAATTCAATTTCGATGTCGCTGCAAGCTCCGGTGAGGGCAACCTGTCAATCCAGGGTACCAGTCGGCTCAATGCGACCGAGGGCTGGCCGACCACAATCAGTATCAAGGGTGATAACTTCGAGATTTCCCATATACCTGAAGCGTTGGTGACGGCTTCGCCCGACCTGAAGGTCAAGCTGCAACATCGATCGATCAATATCGAGGGTGATTTGCTTATTCCTTATGCCAAACTGCAGCCGAAAGACATCACTACAGCTGCCCGGGTATCCAACGACACGGTTATCGTGGGTGGCGTTGAGGCGCCGGAACCGAAATGGACAGTTACCACCAGGGTGAAACTGGTTCTTGGTGATCGGGTGAATTTCTTCGGCTTCGGCTTCGAGGGTCAGCTGGGCGGTCGGCTGTTGGTCGAGGAAGTGCCGGGCCAGCTTGCCCGGGGAACGGGCAGTATCAATATCCTGGAAGGTCGTTACCGCGCTTATGGTCAACGTCTCGATATCGAAAAAGGGCGCCTGTTGTTTACCGGTGGGCCGCTCACCAACCCGGGGCTTGATTTACGTGCGGTGCGTAAAACTAATAATGTGACCGCCGGCATCAAGGTTAAAGGCCGCCTCCAGCAGCCCCGGCTGGAGCTGTTTTCGATCCCTGCCATGGGTCAGACAGACACACTGTCTTACTTGCTGCTCGGCCGCCCTGTCGAAAGCGCTAGCGGAGAAGAAGGCGCGATGATGGCAAAAGCGGCGCTCGCACTCGGACTTGCCGGCGGAGACCAGCTTGCCAGGTCAATCGGTGACCAGTTCGGTCTGGATGAAATGCGTGTTGAAAGCAGTGATAGTGGTGACCAGGCGTCCCTGGTCGTAGGGCGTTACCTGTCGCCCAGGCTTTACGTAAGCTACGGCGTTGGTCTCATAGAGTCATTAAATTCGCTTAACCTGCGTTACCAGATATCCGATAGATGGCAAGTAGAAGCGGTATCCGGTGAAAACCAGGGCGCCGATTTTTTATACAGCATTGAACGCTGAGTTGGTTCAAGACCAGAGCCAATCATGAAGTCTCGAGCGTTAGATTTCTTTGCGAATAAATCGTATAAGGATTTTGCCCGATGCTGTATTGAGTCAGGATATTGCTAGCATCGGGTTGATCATGTAGTCTTCGCGCCCTGTTAGGAAAATGATGTCCACAACAGGAAAAAATCGAATCAGGAGAGGTGTCCGAGTGGTTTAAGGAGCACGCCTGGAAAGTGTGTATACGTTAATAGCGTATCGAGGGTTCGAATCCCTCTCTCTCCGCCAGACAATCTGGCTCTATCCCCCGGTCTCCCAGAGATCACTGAGAAGTCTTTAGATCTCAGGGGGATAGGGCTTTTATTTTGGCATGAATCAGTCTCTGTGACAGCCAAAATCCTCGGACTTGGTACAAAAATCCCCACTTTTCTCTAATGCCAAAAAGCGAGTTCGCCTTCGGGTTTTCGCGAATTAAATCAGTAGCTTATGTTTAAGAAAAACGTGTTGTCCCAAAGTACATAAAATAGACAAATTTAACGGGGCGCTCAAACACCTGATAACACGTCACACAGACCGATAGAAGCGCTGACTGAAAATTAAGAAAAATTAAAGGGAGAGCCTGGGATTAGATCAAATATCGAAACTAATA
Source organism: uncultured Gammaproteobacteria bacterium (assembly GCA_964196225.1). GTDB lineage: Bacteria > Pseudomonadota > Gammaproteobacteria. The sequence continues at coordinate 10,323 of CAXMSP010000164.1, forward strand.
TTGCCGGATCCCGTTGAGGTATTTCTAGGCAATTATTCTAAGAATTCCAACATCTATTAAACCTCAATATACGACAAAAAGCAGACGTTCAAAAATTCGGAATGGGTTTCTGCCCAAACCGGACCATTAATAACGCTCTCATCAAGCGCCGACGAAGGAGGTCGCTTAGATTGGCTTGTTAGCTGCTTAACCTGATCGCAGAAAGGTAATTCTCGAAATTATCGTGTAACTCTTTTGTTGGTTATCTATTATTTCATGAGCTGGGTCATAAAAATAGTGGGTAACTTCATAGCGGTTAAACAAATCCGGGTTTAGCTTCGTTTGTGCATAAGGATTATGATGAACCTGCAATCCATCTAGGTGAGTTTCATAATGCTTATCGTTGGGCATAATATCAATCATTAAGCCTTTTTCTTCATGAAAGCGACTAACCCTGATATCTCTTACTAGCTCACTTTGTGTTATTGCTTTACCAATAGTTGCTGTTGTAGAAAAAATGACTGCACTAATCTCCTTGAACTTATCATTTGTGAATAACCCGAGCTCTAAAGGCACTGATCCATTTTTCATAGCCAGAGGCACAGATAACTCTTGAAACCCATTACTAGAATCAACACCTTGACCGTATAGTACATCTCAAAAATCCGAATAGTTAAATATGCCGAATATATTCCATAAAGACTCGTAAAGACTTATAACTACCTGTATAATGGTAATTACGAGTAAATTAAAGAGTCTTTATGGAAAATATCAACCTCGATATATCCCGCCTGGAAGACAGCCTCGAATCCGCGGCCTTCCTTGTCAGTAAAGGGGATTCGGCGAAAGAGGCGCACGCGGAAATTGTGAAGGCCCTGGTAATACTGAATGAAATAAGGTCGTTCGGGGTACAGTCCACTGGCACTTCTTCTGTCAGCAAGCGTAAGGAAACCAGGATGGATTTCGAGAGCCGGGAGATCAACAAGGTTACAAGACGTCTGGGTCTCTGGGCGAAAAGACAGGACCAGATTAATGCGAAGATCCTGAACGCCTATCTCAAGCTGGAGCAATCCGGTACCCCGGTGGTTACCCAGAAAATGCTTCATGCGCAACTTCCGGGTGAAGCCTCGTTCGAAACCAATTTTCTGCAGATGCGAATTATCGCGAAAAAGAATCATGGCAAGTTGTTTGACCTGTACGGCGATCAGGTCACAATCTGGCCGCCCGTGGAGTACGCGGTCAGGAAATACGAGAAAGCCGTCGGGTGAAGATATGAGCCACTGCAGCGAGCCTTCCTTCACCGGTTAGCGAAAAAGGTAATGTTTATCAGCGGTAAGCGGGCAAATGCATTCTCATAACAAAAAATGAACGAACTTATTCGCGTGATTCAGCGGCCAGTCGAAAAGTCAGTCGAAAAGAAATTGATCGACTCGGGTTATCACCCGCTTCTCGCGCGAATCGTGGCCGGAAGACCCCTGGTCAATGGTCGAGATCCCGAAGAGTTTATTTTCGCAACCGCGAAATGCCTCGATAAACCCGATTCGCTTTTCGATATTAACAGGGCCACAGACAGAATTGTTCAAGCTATCCTAGATAGGGAAGTCATAGCCCAGGTAGCTGATTACGATGCGGATGGTAACGGTGTAATGTCCGTGACCCTGGTGGCAATGACGGAATATTTTGATGTCTCGCCGGAATTGCTGTGGCCATTTATTGGTGATCGGCTCACCGAGGGCTACGGGTTGTCGGACGGTATCTGCAAGAGAATTCTTGCCTGTGAATCGCTTCCTGGGCTAGTCATTACCGGGGACTGCGGGAGCTCGGATGAACCACGGATAAAGAAACTCAAAGATGCCGGGATCGATGTGATTGTCACGGATCACCATGCATTTCCTGTGGATGGACCACCTGAATCAGCGTATGCGGTAGTGAGTCCGGTACACCCCGGCGGCGAATTTCCGGATCCGACCATTGCCGGTGGATATGTGACCTTTTTATTGATGGCAACGGTCCGTCGAAAACTTATTGAACAAAATATCATTCCCGGGGACTCACCAGGTCTTGGAAGACTACTGGACTTCTGCGCAATCTCGACAGTAGCGGATTGCGTGAGCCTGGCAAGCACGAACAATCGAGTGGTGGTTAAAAAAGGATTAACCCTGATCAACAATCGTACTCGTCCGGCCTGGGAAGTTTTTACAGAATTCAAGAATTCAACGAACCTTTTGTCGTCAGATATAGCTTTTACACTCGGACCAATGCTCAATTCAGCGGGGAGACTCTCCGATGCATTTGAATCGGTCAGCTTTCTCATGACCAGGACCAGTACCGAGGCCAGGAAGCAGATGGAATATCTGCGTAACGAGAACGAGAAAAGGAAAGGGATTGAGCGCGAAACCACTAAACTCGCAAAGGATTTCGCCAGGAAGTCATTAACCGGGAACAGTAAGAGTATCGTGGTCCACTTGCCCGCGGGGCATCCAGGAGTGATTGGGATCGTGGCGTCGAGATTAAAAGAATCATTCGGGCTCCCGAGCGTGGTTCTAGCTCCGTCCGGAAAAGACAAAGGACTGATCACAGGATCAGTAAGAGGTATCGATTACACTTCTTTTCACTGTCGTGATGCCTTACAGCAGGTGGCTAAAAAATTCCCGGAAATGCTAGTCGCATTCGGCGGTCATAGGGGCGCCGCGGGCCTGACACTGAAGGCAGACGATATCGAGACGTTTACGAAATCATTCGAGAGCGCATGTGGAGACCAGCTCGAGGGTAACACCCTGGGACCTGT
>CAXMSP010000165.1:0-11984 GCA_964196225.1 uncultured Gammaproteobacteria bacterium
CGAACATCCGGTTATATTGATCGCGGGTGGCCAATCGAAGGGTGCCGATATGGCGCTCATGTCGGAGACGATAAGACAAAAAGTCAAGCTGGCAATATTGCTTGGAGAGGATGCATCTCTGCTGCAACAAGCCTGGCAGGACGCGACCCGTATCGAACGGGTCCGTGATATGCAGGAAGCCGTGCAGCGCGCTCACGAGGTCGCCAGGAGCGGCGACTGCGTATTGTTGGCACCAGCCTGTGCAAGCTTTGACATGTACCCGAAATTTGAAGCGCGCGGCGACGATTTCATGCAGCGTGTAAAGGAGTTGACCGATGACTAGTCAGGCAATCAGAAGCAACAACGCAGCTGTAAAACCCGGGTTTGATCTAGCACCGGAATATGACCGTGTCACGATGTTGCTTTACGTGACGCTGATCAGTATCGGCCTGGTGATGGTGGCTTCAGCATCGATTGGTATTGCCGATCAGCAAAACCACGATCCATTCTATTTTGCCAAGCGCCAGTTTTTACGAATTTTATTGAGCATCGCCCTGATGTGGTTTACCTGCAAAATCCCGCTCGAAGTGTGGAAGAAAAATGGCATGGTGCTGATGTTGGGCTCGATTGTTCTGCTTGCCTGCGTATTGATTCCGGGGATTGGTCATACCGTCAATGGCAGTACACGCTGGCTCAATTTTGGTGTGTTCACGTTCCAGGTCTCGGAAGTCGCCAAGCTATTTCTCATTATTTACCTCAGCGGTTACCTGGTTCGTCGCAGCGAAGAAGTGCAAACCAATACCATGGGATTTATCAAACCCATGCTGATTCTCGCGATGGCCAGCGGCTTACTGGTGCTGGAGCCCGATTTTGGCGCTGCCGCGGTGCTGCTGATGACCGGGCTCGGATTGATGTTTCTCGGTGGCGTGCGCTTTGGGCAATTCATTCTGTTCGTCATTGGTACGCTTTGTATCATGACCCTGCTGGCAGTTTCCTCGCCCTATCGGCTCGCACGTATCACGTCGTTTATCGATCCATGGGCCGACCCCTTCAACAGCGGTTTTCAATTGACACAATCTCTAATCGCAATCGGCAGCGGAGGCTGGTTCGGAACGGGTCTCGGCGGCAGTATCCAGAAGCTGTTTTACCTGCCCGAGGCGCATACCGATTTTATGTTTGCAATTTTTGCCGAGGAATTCGGCGTTATCGGACAGGTCTTTTTGATCAGCTTGTTTGCCCTCCTCGCCCTGCGTTGTTTTTCGATTGCGAAAATGGCGTTGCTGAAACAAAAGGCATTTGGCGCCTACCTGGCCTACGGGGTCGGGTTGCTGATTACGCTACAGGCGGCGATAAATATCGGTGTCAATATGGGTGCCTTGCCGACCAAAGGATTGACCTTACCTTTTATCAGTTACGGTGGTAACTCCATTCTGAGCATGTCTTTTGCGGTGGGACTGGTGTTGCGGGTCTACTATGAATGCCGGGTTGGTGATAGTGGCAAGAAGCCGCGCCGGCGAGCGATGGACCGCCGATGAACCAGGGTTTGCAAAAACCGATACTGGTCATGGCGGGTGGCACCGGGGGCCATGTTTTCCCGGCGCTGGCAGTAGCCGAAAACCTGCGTCAGCGTGGAGAAAGTATTATCTGGCTGGGTACCCGCTTAGGCATCGAGGCGCGGGTCGTGCCAGCGGCAGATTTCGCAATTGAGTGGCTGAACGTGCAGGGATTACGTGGCAAGGGAGTGATGACACTTATTCTGGCGCCTTTTCGATTGCTGCGTGCATGCTGGCAAGCGTTGCGCCTATTGCGCCGTATTCGGCCAAAGGCGGTGCTGGGTATGGGTGGTTTTGTTTCCGGGCCGGGTGGCTTGATGGCCTGGTTACTCGATATTCCCCTGTTCCTGCATGAACAGAATTCGATCATCGGTTTAACCAATCGAATTCTGAGCCGCTTTGCAACCCGTAACTACGCTGCCTTTCCGGATGTCGCCAGTTCGATCCCGCGTTGCGAGTGTATCGGTAACCCGGTACGCGCCAGCCTGGCCGAGCTGGAGGAACCAGGTGCACGACTGCAGTCGAGAATTGACGCGCCGATGCAGTTGCTGGTCATCGGCGGCAGTCTGGGGGCAGTCGCATTAAACCGCATTCTGCCCCAGGCGATCGCCTGCCTCGATCGTGACCAGCGTCCGCTTGTTAAACATCAATGTGGTGACAAGCATTTACAACACTGCCAGCAAAACTATCTCGATGTCGGTGTCGACGCTGAAGTGATCAGTTTTATCGAAGATATGCAGCAGGCCTACAGTTGGGCAGACCTGGTGGTGTGTCGGGCCGGAGCCCTCACCATTGCGGAATTAACCGCGGTCGGTTTGGCATCCCTATTGATTCCGTTCCCCTATGCGGTCGATAACCACCAGTATCACAACGCGCTTTTCCTGGAACAAAACGGAGCAGCGCAAATTCTCGTGGAAGCGGATTTAGGCGCTGAAAATCTGGCGCTTAAGTTAAAGTTCTTTCAGCAGAATCGACGCGCACTGGTGGAGATGGCGATCAATGCCCGCGCCCAGTTCAAACCTGACGCGGCCGACCGCCTGGCTGCGGGGATACTGGCGGGGGCGATATCATGACAGTGAGTTCAAAACACTTCATGCGACGCATTCACAACATTCATTTCATTGGCATCGGTGGTGCTGGAATGAGTGGCATTGCCGAGGTATTTCATAACCTGAATTATCACATCAGTGGCTCAGATATCGCCGATAACGCGATGGTCAGGCATTTACGTGATCTGGGTATCGTTATTACTATCGGGCATCGTAGTGAAAACGTCGCTGAAGCCCATGTCGTAGTGGTTTCTACCGCGATTGATGAAGACAATCCGGAAATCGAGGCCGCACGCGAAATGCGTATTCCGGTCGTCAGGCGTGCCGAAATGCTGGCCGAGTTGATGCGCTTCCGACGCGGTATCGCAGTTGCAGGCACCCATGGAAAAACCACCACTACCAGCCTGGTAGCAAGTGTGCTCGCCAGCGGCGACATCGATCCAACGTATGTGATAGGTGGCAAACTGATCAGTTCTGGCAGTCATGCCCGGCTAGGCCTGAGCGATTACCTGGTTGCCGAGGCGGATGAAAGCGATGCCTCGTTTCTCTACCTGCAGCCAATGATGTCGATTGTTACCAATATCGATAATGATCACCTTTCTACTTATGAAGGTGACTTCGAGCGACTTAAGCAGGCCTTTATCGAGTTTCTGCATCACTTGCCGTTTTATGGACTTGCGGTGCTGTGCCTTGATGATCCAGTAGTGCGCGAAATAATGGCTGACATTGCGCGCCCTGTTCTGACCTACGGTGAGTCCGAAGATGCCGATGTCCATATTACCGATGTTGTCGCCAAAGGTGCCAGGACCTGCTTCAGCGTCAGGCTTCCCGACGAGTCGGAGTTGCTGAATATCGAACTCAACCTGACTGGTAAACACAACGTCCTCAACGCCACCGCGGCAATCAGTATTGCCTGGGAGTTGGGAGTCTCGCCGGCGGCGATTGTCGAGGCATTGGCCGAATTCTCCGGAATAGGTCGGCGCTGCCAGATTAGCGAAAACCTGCAAGTTGCCGACGGCAGGATTATGCATATTGATGATTATGGGCATCATCCCAATGAAATTGCCGCGACCCTGGCCGGCATTCGCGCTGCCTGGCCGGAGAAAAGACTTACTGTTTTGTTTCAGCCACACCGGTTTACACGTACCCGTGATCTGTTCGAAGACTTTACCCGGGTGTTGGCCGACGTCGATCAATTGATCTTGCTCGAGGTCTATCCAGCAGGTGAAGCCCATATCAAGGATGCCGATGGACGCGCGCTGGCGCGTTCAATTCGAAACCGGGGCAAGGTCGATCCGGTATTCGTAGAAGAACTGGAAGGACTCGACGAAGTAGTCGACAAGGTTTTACAGGATGAAGATATTTTCCTGACCCTGGGTGCCGGGAGTATCGGGGCCTGGGCGGCGGAGTTTCTGGCACAGCATCAGCCAGCAGGAAAGGGGAAATGAACGTGGCCAGCAACCGTTCTATCAAGGGTAAATTGATGTTCGACGAACCCATGTCGAAGCACACCAGTTGGCGCCTGGGTGGACCCGCAGATCGTTATTACATTCCAGTCGATTTGGCCGATCTACAGTTTTTTCTGGCTGGCCTTGAGCCGGATATCGATATTCTCTGGATCGGTCTTGGCAGTAACCTGTTGGTACGCGATGGCGGTTTCCGTGGGCAGGTGATCGCACCACTAAATTCTCTGAAAGAAATCCGTCTGGATCCAGAGGGACTGCTCTATGTCGAAAGTGGAATCAGCTGCGCCAAACTCGCCAAATTCTGTCAGAAACAGGGACTCGATGACGCTGATTTTTTTGCCGGAATCCCCGGTACGATCGGTGGTGCTTTGGCGATGAATGCAGGTGCGTTTGGTGGTGAAACCTGGTCTGTGGTAGAGCAGGTGGTCATGATTGATCGAGCAGGAAACCTGGTCGATCGGAGTCCTGCTGAATTTGAAGTAGACTATCGGCACGTTGGCTTGCCACGGCAAGAATGGTTTGCTGCGGCAAGGTTTCGTCTGGCAGCTCGAGCGCCGGGGGTACCTTCCAACATTCGTCAGCTATTGCAGCAGCGTAATGCCACGCAACCCATTGGTCTGCCTTCCTGTGGCTCGGTTTTCAAGAATCCAGAGGGAAAGCATGCCGCTCAGCTAATCGAAGCAGCAGGCCTCAAGGGTTATTGCCTGGGTAGCGCCTGCGTCTCGGAAAAGCATGCCAATTTTATCATCAGCAACAGCGATACGACGGCCAGCGATGTCGAGGCACTGATCGGGCATATTCGTGACACTATTGCGTCTCAATTTGGCGTCAGTCTTGAGCCTGAAGTCCGCATCGTGGGGGAAACCCTGTGAGCATTGTGCTGCAAAAGCCGTCGCCGGATACCCCCGCAAAATGCGGCAGGGTGGCGGTTCTAATGGGTGGGCAATCTGCCGAACGCGAGGTTTCGCTCAAAAGTGGTAACGCCGTTTACCAGGCCTTGCTTGCCGCCGGCGTCGATGCGATCCCAGTTGATTTAGAGGCGCATGCTTTCCACCAGCTTGCTGATCTTGGGGTTGATCGTGTTTTTAACGTACTGCACGGTCGTGGTGGTGAGGATGGCACCATTCGAGCCGTTCTCGATTTTCTCGATATACCCAGCACCGGAAGCGGCGTATCTGCCGCGGCGTTAACCATGGACAAGGTCCTGACCAAAAAGGTGATTCGCTGCAGTGGTATTCCAACTCCAGATTTCATCGAGCTGCGCAATGAAGCCGATTGTGAGCGTTTGCTTAGCGACCTGGGCTTGCCGGTGTTTGTCAAACCTGTGCTGGAAGGGTCAAGCATCGGCATGACCCCAGTGCACCATGAAAACGAGTTGTTTCCCGCCTGGAAATCCGCGCGACGCTTTGGAGCTGTTTTCGCCGAGCAATTCATCGACGGTACTGAATACACCGCCGGATTTATTGGCGGGGAGGTTTTACCGCTGATCAAGCTGGAGACGCCACACGAATTTTACGATTACGATGCCAAGTATCTAGCGGATGACACTATTTATACCTGCCCCAGCGGCCTCGATGATGACAGCGTCGCAGCAATTAACGAAATGGTACTCGAGACTGTTCGTGCCACGGGAGTATCTGACTGGGGCAGGGTGGACTTGATGCTGGATCAGCAGCAACGACCCTGGATAATCGAGGTTAATACGGTACCAGGAATGACTGATCACAGCCTGATTCCAATGGCCGGCAGGGCCGCCGGACTGGAAATGCCTGAACTGGTTGTAAAGATCCTCGAAGCAACGCTGGCAGGAGACGAGAACGATGGCTAAGTCCCGCAAGCAGAGTAACCAGGCAAAACGCAATACGCCGGTATCGACATCAAAATCATTTCGCTGGCGTAAATCTTACAACTGGATATTTTTATTGTTGCCGCTATGCCTTGGTGGTGTTTATCTCAGCCAGGTAGAACAAGTACTTCCAATTCGAACGATTCAGCTTTCCGGAGCCTTTAAAAATCTCGATCAACAGGAGGTTGAATCGACGCTGCAACAGTACCTTGGCCAGGGATTCTTTTCATTTGATATTCACCATCTGCAGCAAACCCTGCATGACAATTCATGGACCGAGTTGGTCTCGGTGCGCAGGATTTGGCCGGACAAACTGAGAATTACGATCGAAGAGAAAAAACCGGTGGCTCGTTGGGATGAGCAACACCTGCTAAGTGATTCGGCCAGTGTTTACCTGGCGGATACAGGGGCTTTCAGCCATCTGCCGATCGTCCATGCGGCTAACCATCCCCCCGCCTGGGCATTGCAACAGTTTTATCGCCTGCAAGCCCGATTCAATGGTGTCGATGAACCTTTGATGGCGTTGCAGGTAGATAGCCGCGGCGCACTCGACGTTGAATTGATCAATGGCTTGAAAATCAAGCTGGGGCGGAAAGATATCGATTATAAGATCGACCGCCTGGTCAGCATTTACATGCAGCAAATTCTGCCCCGTCGTGAGCAGATCCAGCGCCTGGATTTACGTTACAGCAATGGTTTCGCTGTAGCCTGGAAAAAGAAAGCCCTGCAGGGCAGCGACATAGTATCAATCTGGAGTAATGGTAATGTCTAAAAAGACATCGGGAAACCTGATCGTAGGGCTTGATATCGGAACCTCAAAGGTGGTTGCGATCGTTGGCGAAGTTACGGTCGAGGGTGGTATTGATATCATCGGAATCGGTACCCAACCCTCGCGTGGTTTAAAGAAAGGCGTAGTGGTCAATATCGAATCAACCGTGCAGTCGATTCAACGCGCGGTGGAGGAAGCGGAATTAATGGCGGGTTGTCAGATCCGCTCTGTCTATGCCGGCATTGCCGGCAGTCATGTTCGCAGTATCAATTCGCATGGCATCGTTGCGATCAAGGAAAAAGAAGTTACCCCGGCAGATGTCGCTCGTGTTATCGACGCCGCCAAGGCGGTTGCGATCCCGGCTGATCAACGAATTCTGCACGTATTGCCGCAGGAATTTGTAATCGACAATTCCGAAGGAATTCGCGATCCGATCAGCATGTCCGGGGTACGGCTCGAGGCCAAGGTGCATCTGGTTACCGGTGCTGTCAGTGCAGCACAAAATATTATCAAGTGTGTGCGCCGATGCGGGCTGGAGGTAGACGATGTAATTCTGGAGCAGCTAGCCTCGGCCAGCTCGGTACTGACCGACGACGAAAAGGAACTGGGCGTGTGCCTGGTTGATATTGGCGGCGGCACTACCGACATCGCGGTGTTTTCAGACGGTGCGATTCGCCACACCGCGGTCATCCCGATCGCCGGCGACCAGGTAACCAACGATATTGCGGTAGCCCTGCGCACGCCTACCCAATATGCCAACGATCTTAAAGTTAAGTATGCCTGCGCCTTGCGCCAGCTGGCGACAGACACCGAAACCATCGAAGTGCCCAGCGTTGGCGATCGCGAACCCCGACGCCTGGCCCGGCAAACCCTGGCCGAGGTGGTGGAACCGCGTTACGAGGAATTATTAAGCCTGGTGCAGGCGGAATTACGCCGCAGTGGGTTCGAAGAGATATGTGCCGCCGGGGTCGTGATGACCGGGGGCAGTTCGAAAATGGAAGGTGCAATTGAACTGGCGGAGGAGATTTTCCATATGCCGGTTCGACTGGGCTATCCACAGTATGTGTCGGGATTGGTCGATGTGGTACGCAACCCGATTCATGCGACGGGTGTTGGATTGCTGCTGTTTGGAAACAGGCAGCAATCCGGCTTGTCCGGTTATCAACTGGACGATCATAACGAAGCCGGTGTTTTGGCGAGAATGAAAAGCTGGTTTCAGGGTAATTTTTAAATAATGCAAGAGGACAAAAAAATGTTTGAATTAATGGATTCACACTCCAAAGATCCGGTTATCAAGGTCATAGGTGTCGGTGGCGGCGGTGGTAACGCCGTTCAGCACATGGTTTCGGCGGGAATTGAAGGCGTCGAATACATGTGCGTTAACACCGACGTACAGGCACTCAAGAAGATGGATGTGCGAACGTCAATGCAAATTGGCGCCAGCATTACCAAGGGACTCGGCGCTGGTGCCGACCCCGGTATCGGCAGGCAGGCTGCGCTGGAAGATCGTGAGCGCATCCAGGAAATGATCGAGGGTTCGAATATGCTCTTTGTTACCGCCGGTATGGGCGGCGGCACGGGCACAGGGGCGGCGCCAGTTATCGCGCAGATTGCCAAGGAAATGGGAATCCTGACGGTTGCCGTGGTAACCAAGCCATTCGGATTTGAACGTACCAAGCGGATGTCTCAGGCCGACGTTGGGATCAAGGAACTTTCCATTGTGGTCGATTCATTGATTACGATCCCGAATGACAAGCTAATGCCTGTGCTGGGTAAGGACACATCGTTGCTGGAAGTGTTCGGAAAAGCAAACGACGTATTACGAGGTGCAGTGCAGGGTATTGCCGAGTTGATAACCTGCCCGGGCTTGATCAACGTTGACTTTGCGGATGTCCGTACGGTTATGTCAGAAATGGGAATGGCGATGATGGGCACGGGATCTGCCACGGGCGATAATCGCGCCAAGGAAGCGGCCATGGCGGCTATCGCGTCACCGCTGCTCGAGGATATCAATATTTCTGGCGCGCAGGGGATCCTGGTTAATGTCACTGCGGGACTGGATCTTGCGATTGGAGAGCTCGACGATGTTGGTACCGCCATAACAGAATTGGCATCGGCCGACGCCAACGTCGTGGTCGGGACCGTGATCGATTCGAATATGAATGATGGCGAGCTACGAGTCACCATGGTCGCGACCGGGCTTGGTGCAGATAAGGTTCTTGCAGATATCCCGGTTCCCGCGATTCAGCCAGAAAGCAATGGCGAGGTCGATTACAAGAAGCTGGAACGACCCACTGCGATACGCAAGAAAATAGTGAGTGATAGTGTCGAGATGCCCGAAGACAAGGAAAGCATGGAATACCTCGAAATTCCGGCATTCCTGCGACGCCAGGCAGATTGAACGGCAATTCCTCTTGCCAGGAGATGGGTTCAGGGACGAACCACTCCATACTCCTTTCCGGTAGCGCTTTCCCTGGGAGCGATACGGTTTCGCTGCCTGCGCAACTACAGGTGGCCGAAGGCTCTTATTTCAAATGCTTTCGACATCCAGCCAAAGCATATTATTGCATCAAGATTTTGAGTCCGGAACATCATCCGGGTTATTTCTGGCGTCGCGTAAATTATTTTTCGAGACTGCAGCGACGCGGAATATATATGGAACATATCGCTGCATTTCATGGACTGATTGATACCAGCCTGGGCAAGGGTGCGATCTTTGAAATGGTGCTGGATGATGATAAGCGGATATCGAAATCGCTGGACTATTATCTTGCGCAAAATGATAGGCGCTTTAATAGCTGGGTCATTGAAGAGATAGAAGCCTTGAAACAGTGCCTCTATGACCAGTGGGTTACGTGTTACGATCTGAATCCGAACAATATCCTGGTTCAGCGCCTCGGCTTCGATGAGTTTCGCCTGGTGGTAATAGACGGCATCGGTCATAACCAGTTTATTCCGCTGGCTAGCTATAGCAGGGTACTGGCGCGTAAAAAACTAATGCGGGTCTGGAATAGACGCTATCAGCAATGGTATGCCGCCTACCCATCCGTACTCAGGCGCTTAAAACCATACCTGATCGTCTAACGTCAAATAGTGTTTGCCGGTTAAATTTTTGGAGTTTTCGAAGCGCCAGCCGCTCGGCAGCTAATCAGTCCTTGTCAAACTTCGACTTGAACCACTGGTCGATTGAAAACAGTCCACCACCGTACAGAATACTGACCAGTAACATTGTGCCATACAGGTAGTGCCATACCAGGCCGGCTCCTTTTGCCAGGGTCGCATAGTAGGAAACCACCGCGATTATATTGATGAACGAGATTGCGATTGCGGTGAGGCGCGTGCCGAGCCCGGCGATTAAAAAGACCGGGAACACGAGCTCTCCGAAAGTCGCAAGGTAAGCTGCGAGTTCGAAATTCAGCAGCGGTACCTGGTATTCATATTCGAACAGCACCAAAGTGGTTTCCCAGTCACCGATCTTGTGCATGCCGGACTTCAAAAAGACCCATGCTACATACAGTCTGACAAACAGCAGGAACGGAGATTGCAGCTTCGACAATAAACCGTTGATCGTTTGCATCGGTATACTTAACTTTTCAATTGACCCCATTTTTTGGTTCTCCAGAATTATAATTTTCGTTTGTAGCTGGTTTGAACCGAAGCCAATTAAAAAGTTCACAATACCTGCAGTGACTATATTGCCGCTATCCTTTCCGCCTGCGCGCGCAGACTCCCAAGCGCCGACTCGGTGTCTGCGAGTTTACTCTTTTCCTTGTTGACCACGTCTTCCGGTGCACGTGAGACAAAGTTTTCATTCGCAAGCTTCGCGTTGATGCGCTGTGCATCCTGTTCCAGTTTTTCAATATTTCGTTGTAAACGCAGGAGTTCAGAATTTTTATCGATGAGTCCGGCGAGTGGAATCAATAATTGCATTTCTCCCACGAGCGAAATGGCCGATTCCGGAGCCTGGGCATCTTGCTCCAGCCAGTCAATGGATTCCAGTTTTGCCAACGACATCAGAAGTGAGCGATTGGCTTCAATGCTTTGGCGATCCTGTTCATCCCCATTCTGGCAGATTACCGGCAGCAGTTTGCCTGGTTTTATATCCATCTCGGAGCGAATTTGGCGTACACCCATGACAAATGTTTTTACCCATTCCAGCTCAGTCAGCGCCGCGTCGTCAATCAGCTTCGGGTCGGCCTCGGGATAGGGGCGGCGCATTATTGTTTCGCCCTCGATCCATGCGAGCGGTGCGACACGTTGCCAGAGCTCTTCGGTGATGTAGGGCATGATCGGGTGTAACAACCGCAGTATTGCTTCTAGTACCGTAAGCAGTGTATGTCGGGCCGCTTTTTTCGCTGCGACGGGGTAATCATCTGTATAAAGCACCGGCTTGGAGAGCTCGATGTACCAGTCGCAATAGTCGTTCCAGACAAATTCGTATAGATCGCGCGCGACAAGGTCGAAGCGATAGGTTTCAACATGTCTGCCGATATCCTGGCTGACCTGTTGCAAGCGCGCGATGATCCAGCGATCTGCCAGTGTTGGAGTGCCCGCGGTACAGTCCTCACCGTCGGTATTCTGCAATACGTAACGGGTCGCATTCCATAACTTGTTGCAGAAATTTCGGTATCCCTCGATGCGACCCAGGTCAAACCGAATATCGCGTCCGGTGGTGGCCAGCGCGGTGAAGGTAAAGCGCAGTGCATCGGTGCCATAAGCTGGAATGCCATCGGGAAAATGTTTGCGGGTCGCGGCCTGGATGGCCGGCGCCATTTCGGGTTGCATCAACCCGGAGGTACGCTTGGCCAACAGGTCATCCAGCGTAATGCCATCGATCAAATCGAGTGGATCGAGCACGTTGCCTTTTGACTTGGACATCTTGTTGCCCTCGGCATCACGCACCAGCCCATGGATATAAACCTCTTTGAAGGGGACCTCGTCCATGAACTTGAGACCGAACATTATCATGCGCGCAACCCAGAAGAATATGATATCGAAGCCGGTCACGAGCACGCTGGTAGGGTAAAAGGTTTTCAGTGCCTCATCATTTCGGTCAGGCCAGCCAAGTGTACTGAACGGCCACAACGCGGATGAAAACCAGGTGTCGAGTACGTCTTCATCCTGGGTGAGTTCGACATCTTCGGCGAGCCCATACTTGCTGCGTACCTCGTCGATATCGGAGGCGACATAAATATTACCGTAGTTGTCATACCAGGCAGGGATCCGATGTCCCCACCAGATCTGGCGCGAAATACACCAGTCCTGGATGTCTTCCATCCAGTTGAAGTATGTCTTGCTCCAGTTCTCTGGAATGAAACGGAT
>CAXMSP010000166.1:0-15675 GCA_964196225.1 uncultured Gammaproteobacteria bacterium
ACCGTTATCCATTTATCAAAATTAAAATAACTTGAGCTTTGATATTGGCGCGTCTGCTTCCTCGACAGCATGCATTGTTGGCCGTTCTCCTATTCGACCAGGCGCTTTGCGGTGCCTGGTTATTGAAAAGAAATCTCTGAAAATCAAGATTAGGGTCTGAGTACGACCGAGGCTTAGTGATAACACGACGAGCAACAACAATGCCGCCTTGTCGTTAAATTTTATACCCGCAACACCGGCAACGATTCTGAAGATGGAATAAAACGCAGGGCGACACCGTTATTACACCAGCGTTTTCCGGTAGGTTCGGGGCCATCATCGAAGATATGACCCTGATGACCACCACAGCGGGCGCAATGGTATTCAGTGCGAGGAAATAGCAGCTTCCAGTCCCGCCTGGTCCCGGCGCCGCCTTCAATTGCCTGGTAGAAGCTGGGCCAACCCGTTCCACTGTCAAACTTGGTCTCCGAGAGAAACAACGGCAAATAGCAAGCGGCGCAGATATAGATACCTTCGCGCTTTTCATCATTCAGGAGGCTGGTCCAGGGGCGTTCTGTTCCTTCTTCAAACAACACCTCGTATTGCTGTGCCTCCAGCAGCTTCTGCCAATCTTCCCTGGTCTTGTTAATGGGTGGAAAATCCCCTGTCATTGCGGAAGAGTCCGTGGAGGCAATAACACCTCTATTTGCGGCAAGTGCCAGGGCAGATGTGATAGCGCCGGCGATAAATAGTCGTCTTTCCATAAGGAGGTCTCCAGAAAGTGTGTAGTTCCTAGGACAGTAGATAGCAGATAAAATTCCCCGAACATGTGTTTTTAATTGTCTCCTTTTGGAGAAATCTACACGCTTTCGCTAGAATAGAAAAATAATTATTCGTGCATCCCATAACATCCAAAACCAACAAGAGGTCTATTGCGAATTGCGATGAATAAAATGGTCATCGATGACTGGTACGAAGTTATCCGCATATCAGACGACATCAGCCTGATACGAGAAAAGTATATTGCCCATTGGCTGCGCTGCAATATCTGGCACCTGCGTGGTAAAAACTACGACCTGCTGATCGACTCCGGGATGGGCTTAAGACCTTTAAAACAGGAAATAGCAACCCTCAGCGAAAAACCGATTACCGTGGTATCGACGCATTGCCATTTCGATCATATCGGCGGTGCACACGAGTTTGAATGTCGCCTTGGTCACCGGCTTGAGGAAGCGCTTCATCGAGAACCGAACCATGAAAATTCGGGGTCGGCCGAATTTGTGCGCGCGGAAACTTTTTTGGCATTGCCCGACAATGATTTCCATTACGAAAGCTACCGGGTTATACCCGCACCATTGACGGGCTACCTCGATGAAGGTGATGTCGTCGACCAGGGTGACAGGGTATTTCAGGTGCTGCATTTACCGGGGCATTCGCCCGGTTCGATCGCACTCTACGAGGTAAAAAGCAAGACCCTATTCAGTGGTGATGCGATTTATGATGGCGAGTTATTCGATACCGTCTATCACTCGGATAAAATGATCTATCGAGAAAGTTTACAGCGATTACGCGAACTCGATGTTGAAACCGTCCATGGCGGTCACTATGGATCATTTGGGCGACAGCGTATGCTTGAAATCATCGATGATTATCTGGCGGGGAAAGGGGTGATGGGCGATGCTAACGCTTGGATTGATAATCAGCTGGGGAAATAAAAAAGAGCCGGTGGTCTTTATCTTACCTTGTCAGTTTGTCGGTAATTAATTCCCACCAATAGATACCGCGCATTAAAAACTGCTATCTAATCAGGGTATTTTCCCTGACGTCTTCCAATTTATCTTCGAGCTGTCTTATTGCGCAACGAAAATATTCCAGTCGTTCAGGTCGATTGTTCTTGTGCTCAATATTTTCAAGGGCCAGGGTTAAATCTTCGATGGCCTTCAATATCCTGATTTCTTCGACCGTTAAGTCAAAGTTTCTCAGTTTCGCGGTTCTTTTTTGAGAATCGGCTTCTGATTTTGAAATATTCATTTCTCGATACCATTGATCAAGTTACGGTTGGTGACTGCTTGCGTGAACTTTTCGCTAGTACCTATATAGCTAATTACCGGCACATTTTGGTAAAAATGATCAATCAGCCGTTAACAAAAACGTCATGAGAAGAATGAAACACGGAGAATATGAGCTTCGCACTGTACCTACACCAGCATCGAAAACCCGGAATTGACTGGTTTAATTCCACTCCTGAGCCTGTAATTCCCTGATTTGATCGCGCAGACGGCTAGGCGTAAAAGCGATTGCGGCTGGATTTTCCTGCACTGCTTGAGTGCAGACTGCGAGGCTACGCAGTGACTCTGGCACGTAACGCAGTGCCAAACCCGATATTGCAACCGCGGCAAAACAAACTTTTTCGGTGATTAGTTCTTCCGGTATGTTGGCAATGATGCGGCTATCAAACTTGTGAATCATGCGTTTGAGAAACTTCTCATTCCAGAAAACTGCCCACGACCAAAAGTAAATATCTGCGTAGTGGCGTTTACTCTTTTTCTCGTCCAGTTCAAGACTTTTCAAAGCATCTCTCGATAGACGACCTTCCAGGTAGTCGGGTTTGTGCCGATTCCGGATTTGCTGCCATTGCCGCCTTGACTCACCAATCGAGTAAAGGTTTTCAGCCAACTCAAATGTTTCCTGTGTCATGGCATATCCAGGTAGCTTGTCTAATTCCTCAAGCCCGCTCGCGACAATTATCTGCGCGACCTGTTTCAGCGAGACATCGCCCTTTTTGCACAATTCCGAAAGGTCGTAGGCTTCACCGGTTTTGACGTACTCAGCCAGCAAGCCCGCGTCCAGCATCGAGGGTGGCAGGTTTCGTACTTCCACGGCCAGGTTCCTGGCATTGCTATCAATCATATCCGGTTCTTTGGCGTGGCAGCAGAATGGTTACAAAGTCCAATCTTAGCAGACTGGCCGGATTCGATTAATCGTTTCGCCCGAGATTTTTGTATATTAAAAAAGCAGACGCTCAGAATTCATAAAACAGAGACAGCTATCGACCCATAAGCGACGCTTAGCTATTCTGATGAGTGATACCTGGGGTTCGTTATTGAGTCATCTACAGAGGCCCTCCATAGAATTTCGGTGCTGGCTTTCGAGTCTGATTCTACTGTTCTATTGTCTTATCCCGACTAGTGCATCCAACGGCGCATCAGGTTCAGGCATGTGCAGGATGATCGAGACGCGTCGGTTATGTTTACGCCCCTCTGAAGTATCATTTTCCAATCGTGGACGTGTATCCGCATAACCGATTGCACGGACACGATCTGGCGCTATATTATTTGCAATCAGGTGTCGTGTAACCATCGTGGCACGTGTAGAGGATAGTTCCCAATTAGAAGGGAAATGTGCGTTATTGATAAGCACATTGTCAGTATGCCCCTCAATAGACATATTTAACTTTGAATTATTGATTATTACAGCCAACTGGCTTAGTAATTCCAGACCTCCTGATTTCAGATCAGCGCTACCTGGTGAAAAAAGGATTTTGTCACTGATCACCAGATTAACGTGATCCTTCTCCTCACTAATTTCGACTTGATGATCCAATCGTGATTTTTTAATCTCCCTAATCAGTACATTGATTTGCTCATGTGAAAATGAGGTCATTCTCTGCTCATGAGTTTTTGATTCTGCAGGATCTTGCACAAATGATCTCTCCTCAGTCTGCTTGTACGCCTGCATCTCATCGCTTGAACCCGCAAGCATATTTTGATTTTCCGGTTTGTTCATATTTACACTGACCTGCTTCAATGATGCAATGTCTGGATTGAAATCGGACATCGCCAGCAAAATAACAAATAAAGTTAATAGCAGTGTCAGGATATCGATATAACTGATGACCCAGCCCTCTTGGTGTGAATTTATGGATGTATCGGGGGCATCGTTCCATATGTTATCGTCAAACTGTTCAAATCCTAGCTCTGATGCCTGCCCTGATGCATTTGGCATGTAAACGAATTGGCCTTCTTTATTGGAAGCTGGTATCACGCTTATGCTCAGGCAGCTCTCGCCAGAGAAGTGTCATTTCCACTGAATAATATATCTTCTGGTTGTGCCCAGAAGAATTTAATCGCATCCAGAATCAATGTGGGATGGCGTCGTTCCTGCACCATAAGCAGTACTTCGCCAAGCATATGATTCACAGCAAACTCCTGTTGTTGACGACGCTCGAGTTTCATAGCCAATGGCTTCAGGATCAGATTTGCCGCAACAATCCCGTACAAGGTGGTTATCATTGCAAAAGCCATGGCCGTACCAATCTCCGAGATTCCACTTGAACCAATTCCATGCAGCATGTGTATAAGGCCGAATAGGGTTCCCATCATGCCAAATGCCGGGGCAAATACTGCCATGGTGCGCATAATGTTTACATCGGATTCGGCGCGCTGTCGTTGAATATGCATTCGATAGCGGATGAGTTTAATCAATTCTTCTCGACTGCCGCCATCAACGATATGCCGTAAACCGGTAAAGAGGGCAGGATGCTTGATTGCCTGTAGCTGGCCTTCCGCAATACGCAATTTACCCAGCCGATATAATTCGGCAAAATCGAATAGCTGCTGAATTTCGGTTGCGATGTTTGGACTGTGATCTTCCAGCAACGTGGGTATCTGTCGCAGAACACGTACTACCTCTTTCATTGGCCTGCTTACCAGAGTTGCAGCCAGTGTGCCACCCAGTACAACAAGTAAACCCGGGATGTTGAAAAAAGCTCCGATATGTTCAGGCACCAGTAGAATCATACCAAGTATGAGTAGTAAACCGCCACAAAGCCCCATGGTCGTAGATTGGCGTAAACTTTTGAGTGCTCGTTTCATAGTATAACCTGCGTACCCCTTGCCAATTTTGTACAAACGGAATACACGCAATATCTATTCCATAACCAGAATTTTTGGTTAAGGTATTGATAATTCATTACTATTTTCTTATGTAGTTTTTAGATGAGAGGCTCATAAGTGGCAAACATCGGCCACATGCCTGGCAACAATTGGAATAAAATAAACTAAATGTAGAAAGCGAAGTGGCACTCCACCAATAATTTAATATCTATCCCCATAATAATCCGCATTGGATTTAACGCCGGGTATTCCAAACCCGCAGAGTCATGCTATTCTGCGCGGGCCTGGTGGAGCAAACCACCCATAACTAGAGGTTATACCATGAACGAGGAAGCCAGCGGCCTTCCCGAGCAGCCGCGTGTACGACCCGCGGATCCACGCTTTTCTTCTGGACCGTGCAAAAAGTATCCCGGTTGGGACATTACCCATTTAAACACCGAGTTTCTCGGGCGCAGTCATCGCGCCAAACTCCCCAAGCAACGCTTACGTGACGCGATTGATATTTCGCATCGGCTGCTGGGCCTGCCTGACGACTGGAAGCTCGGTATTGTGCCGGGTTCCGATACCGGTGCGTTTGAGATGGCGATGTGGTCGTTGCTCGGATCGCGGCCGGTTGACGTGTTGGTCTGGGAGAGTTTCTCCAACGATTGGGCGAAAGACTTACAGGCACTCGGTATCGAACAATTGAACCTCTACCAGGCTGAATACGGTGAGCTTCCCGACTTGAACCAGGTGGCTTCGGCGCACGACCTGGTCATGGTTTATAACGGCACCACGAGTGGCGTTTGCCTGCCCGACCTGGAATGGCTGGATGCGGGGCGTGATGGCCTGGTGTTGTGCGATGCGACCTCCGCGGCTTTCGCCATGCCGATCGATTTCGACAGGCTCGATGTAGTCACCTGGTCTTGGCAAAAGGTTCTCGGCAGCGAGGGCGCGCACGGCATGCTCGCGCTCAGCCCGAAGGCCGTGGCCAGGCTGGAAGCAGCCGCGCCGCGCTATCCTTTACCGAAACTTTTTCAACTGGCTAAGGGTGGAAAGCTGGTCGACGGTATCTTCAGTGGTGCCACGATTAATACGCCCAGTATGCTGGCTCTCGAAGACCTGCATGCGGCTCTGGCCTGGGCCGAGTCCACGGGTGGCGTCGAGGTTTTGTGGCAACGTACTCGTAGCAATTTTGATTGCATCGATGCCTGGGTCGGCGAAACAGCCTGGATAGACTGGTTGGCCCGTGACCCGGCGACTCGTTCACCTACCTCCATGTGTCTGCAGATCGTCGATCCTGATTTTACGAGCCTGTCCGCGGAGGATCAGCAACAGGCGATCAATTCGATGCTGGCCAGGCTAGAGCAGGAAAACGTAGCGCTCGATATTGGCAACTACCGCAGCGCGCCACCCGGGTTTCGCATCTGGGGCGGCGCCACCGTTGAAACCAGCGATCTCGAATCCCTGACTCCCTGGCTGGACTGGGTATTTGTGGATTTCAAACAATCCTTGCAGGAGAAACAAGATGACTAAACCCAGAGTTTTGATATCTGACTCGATGTCGAGCCAGGCGGTGACCGTATTTGAAGAGCGCGGTATCGATGTGGTGCAATCGAGTAAATTGAGCGAAGCCGAATTATTCGAAATGATCGGTGAGTTCGACGGTCTGGCGATTCGCTCGTCCACTAATGTGACCGCGGAACTGCTCGAACAGGCCACGAATTTAAAAGTCGTCGGACGGGCAGGGATCGGGGTCGATAATGTCGATGTTCCAGCCTGTACCCGGCGCGGAATCGTGGTGATGAATACCCCTCTCGGCAACGCAATTACAACTGCCGAGCATGCCATGGCGATGATGCTGTCGCTGGCTCGCCATATCCCGCAGGCGAACAGCTCCACCCATGCCGGCAAATGGGAAAAGTCCCGTTTCATGGGCGTAGAACTGACCGGCAAATTGCTTGGGCTGATCGGTGCTGGCAATATCGGTTCCATCGTTGCCAGTAAGGCGATCGGCTACGGACTGCACGTACAGGCCTACGATCCCTACCTGACCGAAGAGCGCGCCGCCAGGCTGGGTGTTAAAAAAGTAGACCTCGACACCTTGCTTGCCAGTTCCGATATTGTCTCGTTGCACGTTCCCAAAACTCCTGAGACCGCCAATATTATCAGCGCCAGCGCGATCAACAAGATGAAGCCGGGCAGTATGCTGATCAATTGCGCGCGTGGTGGCCTGGTCGACGAGCTGGCTTTGCTCGCGGCGCTCAAAAGCGAGCATTTGAAGGGCGCCGCGCTCGATGTTTATGAAGTCGAACCGGCCCGCGAAAATCCGTTGTTTGAACTGGAGAACGTAATCTGTACCCCGCATCTCGGTGCCTCCACGATCGAGGCCCAGGAGAAGGTTGCAATCCAGATTGCCGAGCAGATCAGTGACTACCTGGTCAGCGGTGCGATCAATAACGCAATCAATGCACCCAGCATCAGCGCCGAGGAAGCGCAGGTATTGCGACCTTACCTGCAACTCGCGCAATGCCTGGGATCTTTCGTCGGCCAGCTTACCCAGGACCCTATCAAAACCCTGACAGTCACCTATGGTGGCGAAGCCAACGATTTGAACGTGTCCCCGTTAACGATACAGGTGGTGCAGTCGATACTCGAACACCACAGCAGTTATGTTAACTCGGTTAATGCCCGGGAAGTTGCGCGTGATCGCAACATTAACGTGATCGAAGCGCACAATGAAGGACGCGACGAATACCCTTGCCGGATCACGGTCGGGGTCGAAACCGAATCTAAATCGCGCAGTATTTGCGGCACGCTGATTCAAAACCGGCCACGTGTGATCGACGTTAAAGGGATTCCGCTGGAGTCGAAGCTAGGTGAGCATATGCTCTACATTACCAACGACGACAAGCCGGGTGTTATCGGTGATATCGGCAGCTCCACGGCGCAACGCGGTATCAACATCGCAAATATGCACCTGGGCCGGGATGGCCGTAATGGCAACGCGATGGTGCTGCTTGAGATCGACGAACCACTCGCTAACGACGATCTCGAGCATCTGCGTTCACTGCCAAATATCAACAACGTTCGCTACCTGCATTTTCCAGCTCTGCAATGACAGAACACGGACACGATGAAGCACCACGATGGTTGTTGCGCAGCGATGCGGAGCAACCCTTCGTGGTCACGATCTGCACCAGTGGAGAAGTAGATGATGCGGTTAACAGGCTTCGCAGCCTGCTTGGTAATCTGCAGGTTCAT
Organism: uncultured Gammaproteobacteria bacterium; assembly: GCA_964196225.1. GTDB lineage: Bacteria > Pseudomonadota > Gammaproteobacteria. The sequence goes on from CAXMSP010000166.1 coordinate 8,118, forward strand.
GATGAACAAAAACACGCGCAAAACGCTTGCGACCTGACTGTCGTCTGTGCCCCCGCTTATGCCTGGTCCTTGTTTCGGTCCCTGCGTGAAAACCTGACGGATGCCGATGTCTATATGCAACCGCAGAGCGAACGCGGTAAGCGACTGCTGATCTGTGATATGGACATGACTATTGTCGCCGCCGAAACGCTCGATGAGGTCGCAACAATACTCGGCATGGGGGAGCGGATCGAAGCCATTACCGCACGCGCGATGAATGGCGAGATTGATTTTAACGCCGCGTTGCATGAGCGAATTGCGATGCTTGCAGGACAGTCCGTGCAGGTTTTTCATGATGTTGCGCAGTCGCTGTTGCTTAATCCGGGCGCCGAGCAATTGCTAGCCGCTGCCAACGCTGCCGGGGTGCACACGATTCTGATCAGTGGCGGGTTTTCACAGGTCGCCGAACCGGTCGCACGCCGGCTTGGATTTGATGAAGTCCATTGCAGTCAGCTAGAACTTGAAGCGGGCAGGCTGACTGGAGGCTTGCTGGACCCGATCGTCAATGCTGACTATAAATGCCAAATTCTGCAGCAGCGCGCGCAAGTGCTGGGCCTTACCTTGCGTGATTGTTGTGCGATTGGTGATGGTGCCAACGACCTGCCAATGCTGACGGCAGCCGGCCTTGGTATCGCCTATCACGCCAAACCCGTGCTACGTGCGGCGACTAGCTGCCACATCGATGTTACCGATCTCGAGAGCGCGATTTATTTCATGGGTCTAGATAGCGCAAGCGACGCTTAGCACTTCGTTGATTACTATACCTGCCTGCGAATTACAACGCGGTCGCCGACGGCACTAGAGATCAAACAGGATGTCAGAGCGGATGATGTACTTTATTCCCGATGTAATTTCCTGGGAGGCATGCATGCAATGTAAAGGATGTACACCATGGGGAAAACACAGGGCACCGCCAACAGGTGTGCGCACATCGATGACAGCAGCGTCGTCAGGATGTCGGGCCGGGGTAAGGGAATTGTCCCGACTGACATAGAACTGGGTCGCGCCGCCCTCGTAATCCTCGGTCAGGAACAGTAGAAAACTGAGCTGGCTCCAGCGATCGTTATAAGCGTTGTCGATAAGCTCGCCATCGATAACGCGTGAGCCGGGCCAGGAGCCATCCGTATGCGGAGCGAAGAAATCTCCGGGGCCGTAGCGATAAAAGCGGAAGCGGGAATTGATGCCAAGCACACGTTTGTCGGAATTGAACTCATGGTTATCACGAAGCAGCGATTGACAGCGTTGCCAGATGATGTCGTTGGTTGTGTCATCGACAATCCAGGTAAAGCTGTCATTGTGGCGGATTGCACGCGGCAGGGAGACGGCGGCATCTTCGAGATAGCCCAGCGATTCGGAAAGTTTGACGATGCCTTCGCATTCTGCCGCGGATAAAACATTCAGCAACTGGAAGGCTCCGGGAACATCCTCAATCTCGTGACGTTCGATGGGAGCATTCGCGTCCGGATCGAGAGCGACCGGGTTATTATCCCGGTTGGCCCAGCACGGAATCGCACTGTTTTCAGCGCCAGCTTCGTGAGCGATGATGTAGAAATTTGAGGCGAGATTACTCAACTAGGGCGCTCCCGTAGGCTGTGGCTTTAATCGCGGAATTTTCCAGTGGCTTAGAAACAGGGCGAATACGATCAGCGCAATTCCAGCGATGCGCTCGAGCGATAAATCTTCCCCGATTACAATCCAGGCCAGCAGGATGATAATAACCGGTTCGAAATTAAGAAACAGGGCAAATATCGCACCACCGACTCGGTTGATTGCCTGTAGCGACAGGACAAACGCGGTCACCGAAGCCAGGGTGATCATGACCAGGTAAATCCAGCCTGCCGACTCGCGCGGAGGCACCAGCTCAAAACCAAATTGCAGCGCGATCAGAGAGCAGGCCACCGACGCAACCATGATCCACATTGTACCCACGTAGCTGTCAGTCTCCTGCGGGAAGCGTTCATAGCTTAGGATGAAGATGGTCGCACCGATCGCACCAAAAAAAGCGAGGGCAATCCCGGTCGGATCAAAGTTGTGGAAGTCAGGTCCGAGCGCAATTCCGATACCGATGAAGGCAAGCAGGAAAGCTACCAGTTCACTGCGCTTAACCGGTTCTCGATGTGCCAGTCTTTTATAGGCAACCACCATTAAGGGAAATGTATAGAAGATGATTGCGGAGAGACTGACCGGGATGTAATTGACTGCACCTAGATGACCGATCGAAGTCGCGAACATACCGAATACACAGGCCACAAACACCACCGGTGAAACTGCGAGCTTCCAGGATTTCCTCAGTATCAGTACTAAAATAATCATCAGCGCGGCCGACATCAGGAAGCGATACAGGGTTAATGACACCGGGTTAGTGCCGGTGTCATAGGCAAGCCTTGATAGCGTCGTGTTGAAGCCGTAGAAAATCGCCGCGCTCAATGCAATCGCACGACCGACAATCTGGTTTTTATTCATGGTAGAGTATGCACAGCCCAATTCTTGTTCAGGTGAATTATGAGTCAGCCAGCCAGCAAAGCAACGGAAGAAACGCTTCTATTTGAAAATCTGCCGTATGAGGTTGATGGCGGTATTGCCAGCCGTGCTTCGATCGGGCTAATCGTATTAGCCACCGACTACACGATCGAACACGAATGGCGCCAGGTTTTTGCCGTGCTCGATGGCGTTGCGCTTTACCAGAGTCGAATTCATAACGATAACCTGATAACACCGGAGTCCCTGCGAGCGATGGGGCCTCGTATCGTCGAATGTGCCCGCGTGATAACACCCGATACCCCGGTGGATGTGATTGCCTACGGCTGTACCTCGGCATCGATGGCGATTGGCGAAGAGCAGGTTTTCGCCAACATCAGGCAGGCTAAACCCGATGTAAAATGCACCACGCCGATCACCGCGGCCTTCGCGGCCTTCGATGCTTTCAAGGCCAGGCGCATCGGTGTCTTGACCCCGTATCCAGCGGATGTCAACAGGATCGTCGCCGACTATATTGCGGCGCGTGGCTTCCATGTGCCGGTATTCGGCTCGTTCAATTCCGACCGCGATACCGTGGTCGCGAGGATTACCCCGCAATCAATCGAGCAGGGCGTACGCGAAATCATCAAGCATGGTGAAGTCGACGCGATCTTTGTTTCCTGCACCTCGGTGCGGCTGATGCATGACTGCGCTGAACTCGAAAAGCATCTCGGTATTCCGCTGACCTCGTCGAATCATGCGATGGCGTGGCATGCGTTACGGCTTGCGGGAATCGACGATAATCTTGGTCAGTTTGGCAGCCTTTACGATCTGCCTTTGCCCCCTCAATCAGATAATAAGTAACGGGGTTCTTGGACTGGCCAGCGGATACCTTTTAAATTTGAATTCGCAGAATCTCCGACGCGTTGAACATCGGGTCCTGGTCTGATGCTGCCGTTAAAAACCGCCCCTCAAAGTATCTGCATTGTGCGCCTGTCGGCGTTGGGTGATGTTACCCACGCGGTTCCGGTGCTGCGCGCAATCCAGCGAAGCTGGCCACAGACCCGGGTAACCTGGATTTGTGCGGCGCTCGAGTACAAGTTGTTATCGTGTCTCGAAGGCGTGCGCTTTATTGTTCTCGACAAGAAAGGAGGTTGGGGCGCTTATCTGAAGCTAAGACGGGAACTTGCTGGTGAAAGGTTTGATGTCATGTTGCAGATGCAAACCTCGGCGCGGGCAAACGTTACCGGCGCCTGTGTCAAGGCCAGGATCAAGTTGGGCTGGGATAAATACCGGGCGCGGGACTTTCATCGATTCTTCATGACCCACTCGATACCCGAAACACGCCAGGAGCACCAGGTCCAGGGCCATTTATCTTTTGCCCGGACTATCGGTCTGGATGCGCCCGAACCCGTCTGGGACTTTCCAGTCAGCGACGAGGCCAGGACGTTTGTGGATTCGACGCTGCTCGCCGGAAAACAAATCCTGCTGATCTCTCCCTGTTCGAGTCATCCGCATCGTAACTGGCGGGCTGATCGGTTTGCCGTCGTGGCGGACCATGCGATAGAGCATCATGATATGGCGGTAGTCTTATCCGGGGGGCCGACTGAACTGGAGCGTGCGAGCGGCGAAGCCATACAGCAAGCAATGAAAAACCAGCCGATTAACCTGATCGGCAAGGATACCCTGCCGCAGCTGGCAGCACTGTTGGAACGCGCCGATCTTGTTTTGAGTCCTGATGCCGGGCCGGTTCACCTGGCCAATGCGCTGGGGACTGCCGTCATCGGCATACATGCCAGCACCTGGTCACTGCGCAGCGGACCTTACCATTCGCTCGATCTCTGCGTTGATAAATTTGCGGACGCGGCACAGCGCTTCAGGGGCAAGAGTCCGCAGGAACTGCGTTGGGGTACTCGAATTGAAGCGCCTGGCGTCATGGACCTGGTTGAAACTGACGCGGTGATCGAACGACTGGATGTTGCCGTCGGTCGACTAAGGGGCTAACGTCGCAGTAATAAAATCCGTCTGCGGCGAAAGATTTATTCGCTGACGGCAGCCTGCCGCAGAATATTGAGCGGTGCCAGTTCAGGCAGGCGACAATTCTCCAGGCGAACGATACTGGTATGGACAAAGGCATGCTGGCCCGAGAGGCAGGCATGGCTCACCATGTCGGTAAATACCATCCATGCTGAGAACGGCGGAAAGCGAAATTCCTCGTGCCCCCGGGTTTCCTGTTGGAACGAGGGTGTGTCTTTCATGTAATTATGAAACTTGCGCATTTCGCGGTCGAAGGGAGACGAATCCAGGACCTTGAGCACCGGCGCACCGGCGGCGAGCAAGTTTATCAGGCCCGACCGTGTATGATCCAGGGGACCCTTTTCCAGGTAACCTTTACCCGCTTTGGCATAGCCAAGCCCAGCGCGTTCGCCATGATTCTTTAATAGTTCCGGAAAGTTACCCTTGGTGGCCCAGACTCGATCCTGCTCGGGATTCACATTAATAAAGAACCTGAGGATGCGGTCCCCGTTGGTGGCGCCGTAGGCTCCAGCATCGACATGTATGAGTTCGTTACTGGCATGAGGGCCCAGGTCTCTTCCCTGTTCCTGAATCGGGCGAAAACTGCAGGTTCCGACGGTCCAGTTGTCTACCAGCCGCGGTGCATTTTTTGCCAGGAAAGCTGCAATATCATTGCTGACGGATACCAGGATGCGTTTTACCCGTTCGGCCAGTTCGGCATCAGCTTTGCCCAGACCTGGAATGCGGCCGGTTTCGGGGTGATAACTGATATTTTTCAGACGCAGCAGCTCCGGCAGTTCCTGCCGAATAAAGGCCTGATCTTCCGTAGAGGGTAACGGCACCGGAGATTCCGGGAAAAAGACGACTGAACCGCGTTCCAGTGAGTCGGAAATATCGTCAGCTTGAAGATGATTCAGGCGCTCATTATCAAAAGTGTCGAGCATAGTCCTGGTAAACCCCGGGGTAAGCGTTATGTAAGTGTCATGTAATGCGGGAATACTTTACTACCCGAAGAATTCTATGTCATCTCTTGCGAGCTCCTGTGCGAACGGTTAATTTATACTTCAATGGTTGCACGATTCGTTTTCGCGATTTTGCTGGTCCTTTCGGTTAACGTGGTAATTGCCGCCGATAAGAACAACCATGCGGTTAAGATAATTGCCGCCGACGGCAAGTTATTGCATGTGCTGGGTAATGGTTCGCCGGGAAAGGGCGTGAATCGATTCAGAACTCCGGAAGGCGTCGAAGTGCGGGGCTCGGAACTCTGGTTATCCGATTCGGGCAATGACCGCATCGTCAAGTACACCCTCCACCAGAATTAGGCTTGCCGTGGATTATCACTCGATCATATCCCGCTCCGTAGCTAAAAACGGCTGATGAAGCGATACTGGGATTTATACTATTCGGTAGTTTTTTTAACAATATATGGAAGGTTTGCGGGTACTGAAGCCAGTGCTTATTTACCGTTTATCAGGATAAAAGGCGTATCTAGCAGGAATTTTTGAATACTACTTCGTATCTGCTATATATATTAATGAAACTGTTGACCGGCGTTGGCCTGAATATTGCGGTTTCATAAAAAAACGGCATTAATAAAGCTATAAAAAAACCGTAACCATCGAGGCATCACCTAATTTGAACGAGGTGACGCATGAATTGGAATGGTACGATTTTATGGCGATTCGCCGTGCTGGGATTATTTGCCAGCCTGGTTCCGCTGGGCATGCACGCACTCGAAAAGCACGACAAGGTCGATACCGATAGAATGCTCGATGTTTCGGTATCCATTCGCACCATGTCTCACGTGACCGTCGACAAGTTTGGCGATTCGGTCTGGGAAATCAATAACGGCTCCGGATTCCTGGTTTCTTCCAGGACCTGTGAAGTCTGGACTAATCAACACGTTATCGCCGGCGCCGCAATAGTCGAGGTTTTCCCGAGAGGTTGGGATCGTACCGAAGGAATTCTGGCCACCGTGATCAATGCTACTCCGCGATCGGACGTCGCGATCCTGAAGCTCGATCATTGCGAGGGTATTCCAGCGGCGACGCTTGGTGACTCGGACCGGTTGCAACCGGGCGATGAAAGCTTCGCGGTTGGTAACCCGCTTGGACGCAATCCTGATTCGATCAGCAGGGGCATAATTTCACATACGGAACGTTACCGCGAGGGCACAACCCCTTATTTGCAAACCGACGCGGCGATCAACCCCGGTAATTCGGGCGGTGCGTTGTTTAACCGCAAGGGTAACGTGATCGGAATTAACACGGCTATCGAAACCACACGCTTTGGTGCCAATGTCGGGGTTGGCTTTGCGGTACCGATCAACCTGGTGAAACAGGTGGTTGCCGAATTGCGCCAGGGTCCACCGAGCTGGGGTGATGCAGGCTTAACCGGCATTGTCAGCTCGCTGACACCGGATGAAGCGGATGTCTTTGATGTGCCGGATGGTGGTGGTGCACTGGTAGTCACCAGTACACCGGAGGAAGGTCCTGGTTCGGGTCAAATTTTCTTGCATGATGTCATCTACCGGATCAATGATTCAGAAGTAACCGATACCGAGCAAGCGGTCAGGATGATTGGACAACACCGGGTGGGGGAGACGCTCGCGCTTGCCCTGATCCGTGACGGCGAACAGCAATCTGTTAATATCACCCTTGGCGAAGGCTGGACGGCCGATGCCGCGCCGGAACCGGACAAGTATGACGGATACCTCGGTATGACGCTCGAAATGTGGGCTGATGCAGATGGTGACCGGGGACAGTTCAAGCGACCCGTCATTACCAAGGTTCACAGTCTTGGACCGGCCCACAAGGCGCATATTGCGAGTTCGCAGAAATCGGTCGTTATAAACGGTCCGTATGTGATTCCATACCTGCTCGATGTTAAAACCGTAACCGGGGTTGCTTACCGGGGCGAGTTTCACAGTATTGCCACGGTAGACGATATCGAAAAGTTTGCTGCCGAGGCCTACCAGAGCGGCGAACCACTATTGCTGGAAATAGAATTCTGGGCGCGTCGCAATCCGCGGGATCATAAGACTTCG
>CAXMSP010000167.1:0-4341 GCA_964196225.1 uncultured Gammaproteobacteria bacterium
GCATTAATCAGGGTTGCTTTAAACGTTCCTACCTCGGGTACTTCAAGATTATCTACCAGATTGCCGGTAGGAAACATCGCTCCGTCGCCGTCGGCGGGGTCGATAAACTCCACCTCAACTTCTGCGGCAGGGAAGGTTACACCATCGAGTTCGAAGTCTCCGGTTTCCTGCACCCTGCCGGCTGTTATCGGTACATGTGCGATGATGGTTTTATTGATATTGGCCTGCCAGATGCGCACGGTTGCAATGCCGTTTTGTGGTATTCGACTGGCATCTATTAAACTATTACTAATCGCAAATGGGCCTACCGCGGCGGTGAGGTTGCCGCAGTTTCCGCTCCAGTCGACAAATGGCTTGTCGATGGAAACCTGACCAAACAGGTAGTCGACATCGTGATCGGGTTGGCTGCTTTTTGAGACAATGACAGTTTTACTGGTGCTTGAGGTGGCCCCGCCCATGCCGTCGGTTTGTTTGCCATAAGGATCGGGGCTGCCTACCACGCGTAGCAGCAGCGCGTCACGTGCAGCGCCGGGAACCTGAGTGGATTCGGGCAGGTCTTGCAGGATGAAGAACACGCCTTTGCTGGTGCCGCCACGGATGTAGCTGGCAGGGATTTTGATCTGGGGTACCTGAGTCATGTTGCGCCCCCTCCTTAAGCTGTCGCTGTGGATTCGAGAAAGTCCTGAGCAAAGCGCTGCAGTACTCCGCCAGCCTCGTACACAGATACTTCTTCGGCGGTGTCGAGACGACAGGTTACCGGAGCTTCTACGCGCTCACCGTTGTTACGGGTAATCACCACTGTCAGCGCTGCGCCCGGGGTGATTTCTCCGGTGACATCGAAGGTTTCAGTGCCGTCGATTGCATAGGTCTTGCGGTTCTCACCAGGCTTGAACTCGAGCGGCAGTACGCCCATGCCGACCAGGTTGGTGCGATGAATACGTTCAAAGCCTTCAGCGACGATAGCTTCCACTCCGGCCAGGCGAACACCCTTGGCGGCCCAGTCACGTGAAGAACCCTGACCATAGTCGGCTCCAGCAACAATAATCAAAGGCTGCTTGCGCCCCATGTAGGTCTCAATAGCTTCCCACATACGGGTAACCTTGCCCTCGGGTTCGATGCGAGCTAGCGAGCCTTGCTTGATACTTACTTTACCGTCTGGGCTATTTTCTGTAACCATTTCATTTAGCAGTTTCGGGTTTGCGAAAGTGGCGCGCTGCGCGGTCAGATGGTCACCACGGTGCGTGGCATAGGAGTTGAAGTCCACTTCCGGCAGGCCCATTTTCGCCAGGTATTCGCCCGCCGCGCTCGTAGCCAGGATCGCATTCGAAGGCGACAGGTGATCGGTAGTGATGTTGTCACCGAGTACCGCCAGCGGTCGCATATCTTTCAGGCTACGTTCACCGGCGAGTGCGCCTTCCCAGTAGGGGGGACGACGAATATAGGTGGTTTGTGGACGCCAGTCATACAACGGACTCACCTGCTCGCTGGTATCATTTGAGGCTTCGAACATCGGGATGTAAACCTGACGGAATTGCTCAGGTTTGACGCTTGCCTTGACGATGGCATCGATCTCTTCATCGTTCGGCCAGATATCCTTCAGGGTGATCGGGTTGCCAGCTTTATCGGTGCCCAGTACGTCCTTCTCGATATCGAATCGGATCGTACCGGCGATGGCGTAGGCGACTACCAGCGGCGGTGACGCGAGGAAGGCCTGTTTGGCGTAGGGATGGATACGACCGTCGAAGTTACGGTTACCCGATAATACTGCTGTGGCGTAGAGGTCGCGGTCAATCACTTCCTTCTGAATAACCGGATCTAATGCGCCGCTCATTCCGTTACAGGTGGTGCAGGCAAAACCGACAATACCAAAGCCCAGCTTTTCCAGTTCCGCTAGAAGATTGGCTTCTTCCAGATAAAGTTGTACGGTTTTTGAGCCAGGGGCTAGAGAGGTTTTCACCCAGGGTTTGCTCACCAGGCCAAGCGCATTCGCGTTACGCGCCAACAAACCTGCGGCAATCACATTGCGTGGGTTGCTGGTGTTGGTGCAGCTGGTAATCGCGGCAATGATCACAGCGCCGTCCGGCATTAAACCTTCGTCGTCTTCTACCTTGCCGGAGATACCGCGTGCGGCCAGCTCCGAAGTTGGCACGCGCCGGTGCGGGTTAGATGGCCCGGCTATATTACGCACCACGGAAGATAGATCGAAGGTTAGAACGCGTTCGTACTCGGCGTTCTTCAGGCTGTCAGCCCACAGGCCGGTGGCTCTGGCGAAGGTTTCTACCAGCTTCACCTGTTCGGCATCACGGCCGGTGAGTTTGAGGTAGTCAATAGTCTGCTCATCGATGTAGAACATGCCCGCCGAAGCGCCAAATTCCGGCGTCATATTGGAAATAGTCGCGCGGTCACCCAGGGTGAGTACTGCTGCACCCTTGCCGAAGAATTCAAGGTAAGACGATACAACTTTCTGGTTGCGCAGGAATTCGGTCAACGCCAGCACGATGTCAGTGGCAGTGATGCCGGGCTGTCGCTTGCCTGTCAGATCGACGCCGATGATGTCCGGCAGGCGCATGTAGGAAGCGCGTCCGAGCATCACGTTTTCAGCTTCAAGACCACCGACACCGATGGCAAGCACACCGAGCGCGTCGACATGTGGCGTGTGGCTGTCTGTACCCACCAGCGTATCGGGGAAAGCCACGCCATCGCGCGCCTGGATTACCGGCGACATCTTTTCGAGGTTGATCTGGTGCATAATGCCGTTGCCCGGTTGAATCACGTCAACGTTCTTGAAGGCCTTTTTGGTCCAGTTAATAAAATGAAAACGGTCGTCGTTACGGCGGTCTTCGATGGCGCGGTTCTTTGCAAACGCATCTTTATCGTCACCACCGTGCTCAACCGCCAGCGAGTGATCCACAATCAGCTGCGTAGGCACCACCGGGTTGACCTGTGAGGGGTCACCACCCTGCTCAGCAATCGCATCGCGCAGGCCAGCGAGGTCTACCAGCGCGGTCTGACCGAGAATGTCATGACACACCACGCGGGCCGGAAACCAGGGAAAGTCCAGCTCGCGCTTACGCTCGATAATTTGCTTTAGCGAATCGGTGAGCGTTGCGGGATCGCAGCGGCGTACCAGATTTTCAGCCAGTACTCGAGAGGTGTAGGGGAGTTTGTCATAAGCGCCTGGTTGTATAGTTTCGACGGCAGCACGAGTGTCGAAAAAGTCAAGTTCGGTGCCGGGCAAGGGCCTGCGATTGCTTGTGTTCATTTTTGATATTAACGATCGTTAATCGGCAAAAATTCCAGGTTTTCCGGCCCGGTGTAGTTCGCCGAAGGGCGAATGATTTTCCCATCCAGGCGTTGCTCGACAATATGCGCGCCCCAGCCGGATGTTCTGGCGATGACGAACAAGGGTGTGAACATGTCGGTGGGTACGCCCATCTGGTTGTAGGATACTGCAGAAAACCAGTCCAGATTCGGGAACATCTTCTTCAGCTCCCACATCACGCTTTCGAGACGTTCGGCGACGTCGTACATTAATGGTTTGCCGTTCTCGTCTGAGAGCTTTTTCGCCAGACGTTTAATGACTTCGTTGCGCGGGTCGCTAACCGTATATACCGGATGTCCAAAGCCAATGACAATTTCCTTATTGGCGACACGTTGGCGAATGTCGACCTCGGCTTCATCGGCCGAGCCGTAACGTGACTGAATCACGAACGCAGCCTCGTTGGCCCCACCGTGTTTAGGGCCGCGTAATGCGCCAATCGCGCCGGTCATGCCTGAGTAGATATCCGACCCGGTTCCGGCAATCACGCGACCGGTAAAGGTCGATGCGTTGAATTCATGCTCGGCGTAGAGGATCAACGAAATGTGCATCGCTTTAACCCAGGATTCCGGTGCCGGTTTTCCGTGCAATAAATGCAGGAAATGCCCCCCGATAGAATCATCATCGGTAACCACTTCTATGCGCTTGTTGTTGTGACTGAAGTGATACCAATACACCAGCATCGAACCGAAACAGGCCATCAGGCGATCAATAATATCGCGCGCGCCTTCAACGCTGTGATCGTCTGCTTCGGGCGTCTGGCAGCCGAGCGCCGAGCAACCGGTACGCATTACATCCATCGGGTGTGTACTGGCGGGTAATTGCTCGAGGACTGTTTTCACGGTCTCGGGCAGGTCGCGCATTGATTTCAGTTTTGTCTTGTATGCATCGAGTTCGGCCTGATTCGGCAGTTTTTCGTGCACGATTAAATAAGCGACTTCTTCGAATTCGCAGGTTTCGGCGATGTCGAGAATGTCGTAACCACGGTAATGCAAATCGTTACCAGTGCGTCCTACGGTGCA
>CAXMSP010000168.1:0-3640 GCA_964196225.1 uncultured Gammaproteobacteria bacterium
TCCTATGGTGTCCCGGGAGATCCTTGAGTGCGGCCTTTGCACCGAGAATGGTTATGAATAGTGAAGAAATTCTGGCTCGGCTGGTCGCCTTCGATACGACCAGCAGGACATCGAATCTGCAACTGATCGATTTTATACGTAACCTGCTCGACGACCACGGCATCGAATCGCTACTGGTGCACAATGACGACCAGAGTCGCGCCAATCTCTACGCGACCATCGGGCCAGACGACATCGGTGGCGTTATGCTTTCCGGTCATACTGACGTTGTACCGACCACCGGCCAGAACTGGCACAGCGATCCCTATCATTTGAAAACCGGGGATAAACTGCTGGTTGGGCGCGGTTCTTGCGATATGAAAGGCTTTATTGCCTGTGTGCTTGCGGGGCTGCCCCAGATTACAACCGGATCGTTAAAAATGCCCATTCACCTGGCGTTTTCCTACGATGAAGAAATTGGATGCCTCGGGGCGAAGAAACTGGTCGACGCGATGACCGGATTTGAAGTCAAACCACGCATCGGTCTGATCGGTGAGCCAACTAACATGAGCATGGTCCTCGGCCACAAGGGCAAGCTTTCTTACCGGGTCACGGTCTGCGGTCTCTCCTGTCATTCCGCCTATATCAGCAACGGCGTCAACGCAGTCGAATATGCGGCCGAGTTGATCACGTTTATTCGCAATATGAACACGCGCGTGCAGCAGGAATTGATCGACCACAGCTACACGGTTCCCCATTCAACCTTTCATGTCGGCACCATCAATGGTGGTACCGCACTTAACATCGTCCCGAAGCAATGCGAATTCGAATTCGAGATCCGTAACCTGCCGCAAGAAGACCTCGACGCACTGGTGCATGAAATCAGGCACTATGCCAGCGATGTATTGCTCGCCGACATGAAGTCGCGCTATCCGGATAGCGAAATCCGTTTCGACGAAACCTCGTCCTATCCGGGTTTGCATACCGATCCCGCATCGACGGTCATCGCCTACACGCGCTCGATCAATCCGATCGACAATATCGGCGACAATGTCAGCTTCGGCACCGAGGCCGGGTTATTCGATGGCATCGGTGTCAATTGCCTGGTATGTGGTCCGGGCAGCATCGACCAGGCCCACAAACCGGATGAATTTGTCAGTCGCGAGCAAATGCAAACCTGCGATCAAATGATCGAAAACCTTGTACAACGCTGCCGCGAGACGTCAGAATTCGATTAACCAGGGCAATTCTTTTACCTCTATGACAGCTGAATCGGCGCGAGCCACTATTGGATGGCGGGAATGGGCGGCAATACCGGACCTGAATCTACCGGCGATCAAGGCCAAGATCGATACCGGAGCCCGTACCTCCGCCTTGCACGCCTTTCTGATCGAGCCCTATACGCGGGATGGGGTCGATATGCTCCGGTTTATGATCCATCCAATCCAGCTCAACCAGACACTCGAAGTCGAATGCCATGCCCCGGTTTTCGACTTTCGCGAGGTCACCGACTCCGGTGGGCATAGTGAAATGCGCTACGTCATCCAAAGCAAAGTCGTGATCGGTGATATCGCCTGGCCCATTGAGATGACCCTGACAAACCGTGATACTATGCGCTTTCGTATGCTGTTGGGGCGCCGGGCTATGGAGAACCGTTTCGTGGTTGATCCAGGTGCTTCCTATGTCAATGGTAAATTAAGACCGCGTAAGCTTTACGGGTTATAGACGGATATTCAAATGAAAATTGCTCTTCTTTCGCGAAATCGAAGGTTATATTCCTCACGACGCATTATCGAGGCTGCCGAGGAGCGCGGTCACAAAATCGTCGCCATAGACGTGCTGCGTGCCTATATGAATGTCGTGGCGCACAAACCCTCGATTCACTACCGCGGTGAAGTACTCGAAGGCTTCGACGCGGTCATACCCCGTATCGGCGCATCGGTTACCGCTTATGGCCTCGCCGTTTTAAGGCAGTTTGAAATGATGGGTGTGGTAGCGCTGAATGAATCGGTAGCCATCGGTCGCTCACGCGACAAGCTGCGTTCGCTGCAGTTGTTATCCCGCAGAGGCATAGGCATGCCGCTGACCGGTTATGCTAACAAGCCGGACGACATTAAAGACGTCATCAAAATGGTTGGTGGCGCGCCCCTCGTCGTCAAGCTGCTGCAGGGAACCCAGGGTATTGGCGTGGTACTGGCGGAAACACAAAAAGCAGCCGAAAGTGTCATCGAGGGATTCATGGGCGTTAAAGCCGATATCCTGGTGCAGGAATTTATCAAGGAAGCCGGGGGTTCCGACATCCGCTGTTTCGTCATTGATGGCAAGGTCGTCGCCGCCATGAAACGCCAGGCACCCAAAGGTGAATTTCGCTCTAACCTTCACCGTGGCGGCGCTTCCAGCCTGATTAAAATCACGCCCGAGGAACGCTCAACCGCGGTCAGGGCCGCACGCATAATGGGCCTCAACGTCGCCGGTGTCGACCTGTTACGCTCCAACCATGGGCCAGTGGTGATGGAAGTCAATTCAAGCCCTGGATTGGAGGGTATCGAAGGTGCCACTGGCAAGGATGTCGCCAGTTTAATCATCAACAATCTTGAAAAGTTACAACCCGGCAAAACCAGGACACGTGGTAAGGGCTAAAATGCAAGCGGCCATCGAGATTGCCGGGGTTTCGATTAAGCCCGGCAGCCGACAATCGATCGATATACCATTACCCAGTTTCTACACCCATAGCAGCGTCAACATGCCGGTGCACGTGGTGCACGGTAGGCAGTCCGGGCCGGTAATGCTGGTCAGTGCCGCCGTGCATGGAGATGAAATCAACGGTGTTGAAATCATCCGCCGCCTGCTGTCACACAAGTTCATTGATCGCATCAAGGGTACTCTGATCGCGATCCCCGTGGTTAATGTCTACGGTTTCGTTTCCAAATCACGCTACCTGCCCGATCGCCGTGATTTGAATCGATCATTCCCCGGCTCCGAGAATGGATCGATGGCCGCGCGTCTCGCCCACGTGCTGATGACGCAAATCATTCCTCACTGCAGCCACATCATTGACCTGCACACCGGTGCGGTCAATCGGGAAAACCTGCCGCAGATACGCGCGAACCTGCGCGACGAACCGGACCTGGAAGCGCTGGCCCAGGCATTCGGAGTTCCGGTCATCCTCAATGCCAAATTGCTTGAAGGGTCCTTCCGCGAAGCCGCACACACGAATGGCATCAGCGTATTACTTTACGAGGCCGGTGAAGCGCTGCGCTTCGACGAAGTCGCGATCAGGGCTGGTGTCAAGGGTGTGCTGCAGGTGATGCGGGAACTCGGTATGCGCCCCAAAAGCAAGAGGCAGCCTAAGTCAGAGGCACTGGTCGCGAATACAACACGCTGGGTACGAGCCGCGCAAAGCGGAATTTTGCGCTCCCTGGTTGCAACCGGATCCAAGGTCGAAACCGGTGACCTGCTGGCTTACATCAATAATCCCCTGGGTGAAAATACCGAGGAGCTGGTTAGTCCAGTCTCTGGAATCATTATCGGTAAAACCAATCTGCCGTTAGTATTCGCGGGCGAAGCGCTTTTTAATATTGCCAGTTACGAGGCCGTTGACCGGGTAGCGGAGAACATCGATGCCTATCACGAAGAACTCGATCCCAACACCGATGAGCTG
>CAXMSP010000169.1:0-31891 GCA_964196225.1 uncultured Gammaproteobacteria bacterium
CGGCAATGATATCGTCTACCTTCATGCGGCTGTTTAGCGAAGAGTAGGGGTTCTGAAACACCATTTGCATTTGTAGTCTTGCCTTCTGGATCGCAACTCGATCCGGGTTATCAACAAGTTCAACCCCGTCGAATTTGATCGAGCCACTGTCGGGTTTTTGCAGGCCTGCAACCATGCGCGCGATGGTTGATTTTCCGGAACCACTTTCATCAACCAGGCCGAAGGTTTCGCCCTGTTTTACCGTCAGGTTGACATCCTGGGTTGCCTGTAAATATTTTCGATTCTTTGCAAGAAACGCATCCCGGGTTACAAAACTTAAATTGAGGTCTTTTATTTCGAGCAAGTCCTGAATGTTTTCGTGACGCGTACCCTGGCCCAGCCAATGGGTCTTGACATCGATGTGCTTGAGTCCTTTTGCTGTCGTTTCGATGTACTCAACGAGGGGAAACCGATCAACTTTCTTGCTCGATCGCGGGACCGCGCTGATCAGACTCTTGGTGTATTCATGTTTGGGAGAGGTCAGTAACTCTGCGGTTTTACCGATCTCGACCAGTTTGCCGCGATACATGACCGCGACCCGATCGGTAACACTTGCGATAACGCCCATGTCGTGGGTAACCAGCAGGCAGCCAACCTGGCGTTCCCGGCATAGTTTACGAATCAACGACAGGATCTGGTCCTGCACCGATACATCGAGTGCGGTGGTTGGTTCATCGGCGATTAACAATTCCGGATCACCCGCGAGCGCGATTGCAATCACCACGCGTTGACGCATGCCGCCGGAAAATTGATGCGGGAATTGCTTGATGCGCACTTCGGGATCAGGAATCCCGACCTGATCGAGTAAATCGATGGCAATTCGGGAGGCTTCTTTGGAATCCTCGATACCCAGGTTTTTGTTAATGGTTTCGACCAGCTGGTTTTCAACCGTGAATAGTGGATTCAGCGACGTCATCGGATCCTGGAAGATAAAGCCGACGCGGGAGCCGCGAATCTTTATTATTTCTTTGCTACTAAAGGTCGAAATCTTGGTGTTATTCAGAAAAATATCGCCCGATGAAACCCTGCCGGGGGCACTGAGCAACTGCACGATGCCGTTGCCTATGGTGGATTTACCGGCGCCGGATTCGCCGACCAGGCCGAGTATTTCGCCTGGGCTAAGATCGAAGCTAACCTCGTCGACCGCACGTTCGGTACCGTGTCGGCTCGGAAACTCAATACAGAGATTCTTGATGGTCAATAAAGCCATATTGCAGAAGTCTGGCTAGCTGAACGCGAATTATAATACATGTCAGAAACAGTCGTATTGCTATTTATTGTTATCAGCGCGCTACTCTAGCACTCGCATATCGGCACCGCTATATTTGTTTGATTTTTGATTAAACTGCCTGGGACCAACCAGAATGTTATAACCCTGGCTAGTAAATGGCGACTTCTCCAAGCAGCCATTCAACCTCGTTATCACCTTCCAGGGCCAGGCGTTTACGGGTCTGGTAATTGAGTTGTGGGGCGGATAAGAGTAGTTGCTGGTAAGCTTCGGCTTCGATGCTGATCAATCCGCAGTCAGTAGTCGCGGTCATTTCGACGGCGCGACTTTCCGTGTAGGGACGCCAGCCCATTTCTGCGCCGTTGACAATCTTTTCTTCGCTACCGTCTTCGTGGACTATCGATCCGAAACCCTCCACGAAGATATACATATGAGTGCCTTCGAGTTGCCTGGTCTCCCCGCCTTCAATCACCTGCCATTCAGCAATACGTGCAACCTTGTCGGTGACCGTCGCCGATAATTCGGCAAACTGGGGCAATAGCTTGATTACGGGTCGCAGCAGCCAGCGATTTTCGAGCATTGCCTGCAAGCCACTGTAACGAATGAAGCTGCGAAAAGTTTCTTCAGCGAAAACACAAACCGTAACCGGCGTCTTGGCGATAACGCTGGCGTTGCGTATGCCGGTCCCGGTGAGTATTGCCATTTCACCGATAACATCACCGGCCTGTAGTAACGCGACTGTCTCGCGATTACCCTCCTCGACTCGCACGACTTCGCAGTAGCCGGTCAGGATCAGGTATACCGAACCATGGCTTTCCGTCTCCTGCACGATAATCACATCCTCGGTGTTGTAGCGGTAGATTTCCTGCTCGGCGAGCAGGTTACGCATCCAGCGATTCGGAAACGGCTGGCCCAGCCACAGGCTTAAGTAATGGTTGATCTGCGAGGCATAGATCATGCTGTCACCCTCGATCAGGGTATAGCGCTTACCTGCACTGGCGAGAGAAAAAGTCGTCTGCAGCGCTTGTGGTACTTCTTCGACATGAACGAAGACAACGCGGTCAGCCTTTGATTGCAGCGCGTCGTTTGGATCGCCATGGATTTCGCCGGCGCCGCCATCGGCGATTAGCAGGTGAAAACTGTGCGTGTATAGTCGCTCCAGGTTGGCAAGCGTTTCTGTTCGCACAGTACCCGATTTCTCCATTTCTCGTACCCTGGCCATATTCTGGTTGTCGCCAACGATGCAAACGTCTCGAAACTGACCTTTGTGAATGGTCGAGAAGATAGCGCCAATGGTCGGTATGCTGTGTACCGTGTTATGGATTTCGATGTTGAGCCCGTAGTAGTTGATCGTGTCACCGGGCTCAACCTTGATTAAATCGAAGTGTTCCCTGACCGTGTCGACACTCCAGCCGAGCCCGCAACTTAGTTTCTCCATTGCCATGTTGAAAATTTCCAGGGTCGTAATGACTTCGACGCGATGCGGCATTTCCATTAATGGAAACATCGCACAATGGTCGTCGTGGAGGTGAGTCAGGAATATCGTGGAAACCTGGTTCTTGGAGATACCGCGCGCGAACAGATGCTGGTCGAGAAACGGAATCGAATCGATCAGCAGGTAATCACCGTTGTAGCAAAGCGCGAGCCCGCTACAGGGTTCCTCGGTCGCAAATCCTGAAGCACCACCCAGCACCTCGATTCCCAGTTTGGTGAGCCCCCCGGGGACATAGTCTATCGGCACCGGGTAGGGCGGGGTGACTTCGACATCATCGTTCAGGTCAACATAAACATCACCTCCCTGACTCGATACCAGGTAACTATCGACGCCTTTGCGTTCGATTGCAAAATCACCGGCGACTGCGATACCATTTTCAAACGGCACCTGGTTAAATAAATCCTCAATCGGAATCGGCTTGTTGGCGTCGTCCTTGATGGCCAGTGCTTCCGATACCCCCAACCATTCGTCTTTAAGCGCCTCTTTAGTGTGCCAGTTGTCCAACTCCGTGCGGGTTGGTCCAAACAGGGTGAAACGCAACAAGCGTAATGCCTGGCTGATTGACCTGGCATCACCGACCAGGTTGATCTTGCGTTTTTCGGCAAGACCTTTGGAATAAAACAGGAAGAAATAAATTGGAAATTCGAGATTATTCAGCAACGAGCCGTTTTTCTCACGGATATCTGGCAGCACCAGGGTATCAAAACTGGAGATTCCCTCACGCAACAGGCCTTTCAATACTTCGGGGGGCTGACCGAACAGAATGACTTCAGAATCATCGGTCACGATCCGGCTGCCCGGGGCTGGTGTTAGTATTTTTGGTTCAGCCATTTTCCTAATAATTATTGCTGAACGATAGAGTGTACCTTGCCGCGTTGAACGGCGAAAGGCGAAATAATGTTAGATTGTTTATATTAACCAGGCTTGCAATCCGACGTTTTGAAACTATGGCTGTAATCGGTATTGGTAAAGGTTTTCATAGTATGGGCGGGCTCGCAGTGCAATCTCGCGATCCTTGTTTGAAAGGGTGTATTTTTTTTTGTGGTAGGGCTCGAATCCGGTCGAATTGCAAACCGAATCATACCAGTATTTCGCCCAGACGCCGTCGCTATCGCGAGGGCCTTTTGGCCAACTCAGCATCTCGGGAACAAAACCAATATCGAGTTTTGCACATATCGCCTGCAGCATACTCTCCGGGTCGAGCAGAAATTCGCGGCTATCGATAACCATCGGAACCTCTCCGCTCATGGCATGCACCTGCTCGAACAATTCAGCCTGCTGGGTGAAGCCGATATCATCCAGTGTCGCGTCGCTGCGCACCGCGGCATAGGATGCAACCACCGCTTCGGGTTCACGAATGAGGAAACAGTTAACCAGTGCTGACAACCAGGAGCGCTCGATTTCCGGCAACAGGTGGAGGGTCATATGCTTCTGGTAAAAGATTTGCCTGCCTCCGGGTATGTCGCCGCTACAGCGAGAAATTATTGAATCCAGATCGGTGCCCTGAGCGGCAATAACCTCGGCCGCACCCGGATGTTGTATCCCGGTCGCCTGGAGATAATAACCATAAAGAGGCTCATCCCAGACAACACAATCAGCACGATTTTCCCAGGCGCGCATCAACGCAGTTGAGATATTGCGTGGTCCTGACCACATTGCAATGCGCAGCGGAGTCAGGTGCATTCCTGCTCGAGCATTGCGAGGTATAGTTGCTGCAGTTTTTCGACCATCGGGCCACGTTCGCCGTCACCGATAATGCGGCCGTCGATTTCGCGCACCGGCGCGAGCCCAGCAAAGGTACCGGTCACGAAGGCCTCGTTGGCACTGTAAACATCGGTCAGGCTGAAATTTTTCTGCCGCACCGGAATCTGGTTTTGTTCGCATAACTCGATGACGTTGCCGCGGGTTATGCCGCCCAGGCAATAATCACCACTTGAGGTCCAGACTTCATCCTTGCGCACGATAAAAAAATGGGTCGAGTTGCAGGTCGCGACAAAGCCATGTGGATCGAGCATTAACGCCTCGTCAGCCCCGGCCTTGGCGGCCTGGATGCAGGCGGTAATGCAATTCAGCTTGGAGTGGCTGTTGAGCTTCGGGTCCTGTACGTCAGGATAACCGCGACGCACGTGCACCGTAAACAGCTTGATGCCCTTTACTGCGGTTTCCGGAAGCGCCTGCTTGTACTCCGGCACAATCACAATGGTTGGCGGCGTAATGGTGATGCGAGGGTCCTGGTACGGCGTTGCCTTGACCCCGCGTGACACCATAAGCCTGATATGAACCCCGTCTTGCATGTTATTTTTTTCAAGCAGTCGATACAGGCGCTTGCCGAGTTCTTCGGTAGTTACTTCCATTTCCATGTCGAGCGCCCTGGCTCCGCCATACAGGCGTTCCAGGTGTTGGTCGAGAAACGCGATCCTGCCGTGGTGCACGCGCAAGCCCTCCCAGACGCCGTCGCCGAGCACGAAACCGCTATCGAATACCGAGACTTTCGCCTCGTCGCGGGCGAAATACTCGCCGTTGATATCGATAATGATGTTCGCGTTGCGTGGATCATCCTGGTACTCGTGGGTGCCCTTGGTTTGATTATTCATCGATGCTTCCTAGTTCAAATTCTTCGCCCTGGCTGGTAACGCTCAAGTAACCAACACCATCGCGTTTAGTTTCCTGTGCGAGGTTGAGCAGATCGTAAAACGCGCTGCGGCTGATCAATGCATCCAGGCCTTCGCGTAGGTGCACATAAGGTCGGGGTTCGCTGGTGTTTGCGTCGATGTCGACTCGAACGGGATGTTCATGATCGACGACGATCTTCTCGCCAATATTAGTGGTAAATACGATCGTCTGCTGACCGTTATCCTCGATACATTCGACCAGAGTCGCAACAAATGGCGCATCTTCTACCTGGATGCGCAGTTTTTCGGCCGGGGTAACCAGGAAATACGCGTCGTCTTCCCGGCGTAAAATTCCGGCAAACAGTTTCACCATTGAATCGCGCTGGAATCGGCGCCCCTGGTGGAACCAGGTGCCATCGGCCGCAATACGGATATCAATCTCACCCTGGTAGTGCGGATTCCAGTTGCGCCTGGTCGCCTGGGTCATAGTGCTTGATTCGATATCTGCCAGGATCTGCTCGAGTTCGGACATGGGTATTCATTTCATTTAACCAGTCACGATGTTATCCCCGGGGCAGACTAATGTCATCAAGCGACTCGACTCGATGCATCCGACTCGAGCGAACCAGAACCTGACACTGCCCTCGAATTTTCAACGGCCGGGCTTGCGCGCTATCGAAAGTCAAACAGTTAATCTATAATTTTAGGACATGTGCCATCCATGAGGAGCAGTCGAACATGAAACGCAGAGGATTCGTGAAACTGTGTGCGTCCGCGCTCGCCAGCATTACGGCAAGTCCTGAACTGCTGGCCCGGGAGAACCAGGTATACCATCGCTACGGACGGGTCGCATTAGTGGATCCCGATAGCGGTAAACCGGTGAGAGCTGCGTCGCTGGATGTGGGTGAAGCCTACCTGTTCCACTACCCCTATGTTTCCACCCCGTGTTTTCTGATCGATCTGGGCAAGGCAGTCACATCGCGCAGCAATCTCAAGACCCGGGACGGTGAGCGCTATCGCTGGCAAGGTGGTTCCGGAAAAAACAATTCGGTGGTTGCGTTCTCGGCGATTTGCGCACACAAGATGAGCCATCCAGCGCCATCGGTGAGCTTTATTAATTACCAGCACCAAGAAGTCAAATTCCGCAACAGTAACGATGAAATAGAGCAACGCGCCGGCGTTATCTATTGTTGTTCGGAAAACAGCGTCTATGACCCGGCGCATGGTGGCCGGGTACTGGGTGGTCCTGCGCCGCAGCCACTCGCGTCAATCGAACTTGAATACGATCGAGACCAGGATATTTTTTATGCCACCGCGACCATCGGCGGTGAAATGTTCGATCGCTATTTCAGCAATTTTCATGATCGGCTGGTGCTGCAACATGGTCGCACCGATATCGATCAGACAATGACCGGCAACGCTGACCTAATGCGACTCAGGGATTACACCAATAACCAGGTCGGCTGTCAGGCCTGAACCAGCGATAGGTCATTATGGCCTCCAACACTGTTGTTTTTTATCGCGTTAAAGCTGGATCGCGGACCAGTGCAGAGAATCCTGCAAATAATGATATGGTAAACTGCATGTCTACTGATTCCATCCGGATTACTGATGGCAGCTAAACGCTTATCAGGCAAGCTCGCAGTTATCCTGCACGCGGATGTCGTCGGGTCAACCGCGCTGGTGCAACAAGATGAGCAAAAAGCTCACGCGCGCATTCAGGATTCTTTTCAGCGTTTCGGTAAGACGATTTCGAACTATCATGGCCAGGTGCGCGAGCTTCGTGGCGATGCGCTGCTGGCCGAGTTCGAGCGGGCCTCGGACGCAATTTCAGCGGCCCTGTCTTTTCAATCAGACCAGGCAAATTACAACGCGCAACTCGATGACGATATCCGCCCGCTGGTACGGGTCGGGATTGCCATGGGTGAAGTCGTGATTGCCGATGACACGATCACGGGTGCCGGCGTGGTGCTGGCACAGCGCCTGGAACAATTGGCGGACCCCGGCGGATTGTGCATAACGCCGGCAATCCGTGAAGCCATGCCGCAGCGTCTGCCGTTCGAGCTTGAGAATATCGGTGAACAGGAATTAAAAGGATTCGATGAGCCGGTTGGCGTTTATCGGGTCTCCTTAACCTCCGGGTCAACTATTCCGCCTCCCGAGCCGGGCCAGAGTAGCGGCCCTGCCGTTGGCTCGCAGAGGCTCATGATTGTGACAACCGCAGTTGTACTGGCTGTTATTGCTGCGGCTACCTATGGCTTTGTCACCTGGCAATCAAGGGAAGCTATCATTCCCGAATCCACTGAACAGATTCCCTCCGAAAAACCCTCGATTGCGGTTTTGCCTTTCAACAATATGAGTGGCGACCCTGACCAGGAGTATTTTGCCGACGGCATTACCGAGGATTTGACTACTGATTTATCAAGAATTTCAGGGTTGTTTGTGGTCGCGCGCAACTCCAGTTTTTCCTACAAGGGAAGGTCGGTCGACTTGCGCACGGTCGCGCGGGAGCTTGGGGTGCGCTATGTGCTGGAAGGCAGCGTGCGCCGAAGCGGTGACCAGATCCGTATTAACGCCCAGCTGGTGGATGGCAGTAGCGGCGGACATTTATGGGCCGAGCGTTTCGATGGCGCCATGGCCGACGTATTCGCGTTGCAGGACAAGGTGAATCGTAAGATCGTCGCCGCGCTCGAGGTCAGCTTGACAGCCGCCGATGAGCAAAGGTTCGATCGGGTCGAAACGACCAGCCCCGAGGCCTATGATGTCCTTTTACGTGGAATCGAGCAGTACAACACTTTTACTATCGATGCTATCGTCGAGGCTCGCGAGTTGTTCAAACAGGCTACTACCATCGATCCGAACTACGCGCGGGCCTATGCCAATATTGCCCTGACGCATGTGACGGAAATAAATTTTTTCTGGTCCAAGGATCGTGAAGAATCAATTCGGTTGGGGCTGGAGTTCGCGAGTAAGGCCGTGGAACTGGACGATAGTATTCCTCAGATCTACCTGACCCGAAGCATTCTGTATCTGGCTCAGCGCCAGCACCAGACCGCGCTCGAGGCAGCCCAGCGCACGGTCGAGGTACACCCGAATTATGTCGATGGCCAGGCGACGATGGCATTCATCCAGAGTTACTCGGGGCAACTTGAGCCTGCACTCGAATCTCTTGTTAGAGCCAAACAGATCAATCCCCAGGGTACCGGGGTTTACCTGGAGATCGAGGGTAGAATTCTGTTTCTGTTGGGAAGATATGATGATGCGCTGCGTGTCCTCGAAGAAGCCCTGGGGCGAAATCCGGCCTTCGATCGTATCCACCTGGACATGGCGGCCGTGAATGCCGAACTAGGACGCCTCGACGATGCGGCCTGGGCGGTCGACGAGGCACTTGCCATCAGCCCCGATATCTCGCTGGCAAAGGAACGCCGGGAATCTCTCTACAAACGTGAAAGCGATTTCGACCACTATATCGAAGCATTGCGTAAGGCAGGAGTTCCCGAGTGAAAATCAGCCGCCGGTTACCGGCGGGAAGAACGCGATTTCATCGGTGTCGCTGATTGCTGCAGTCGGTGCGCTCATTTCCTGGTTGATGGCAACCAGTATGCGGGTTTCGCCATTAAACTCGCTGGCAAAAGGTTCGCCGCGTTCGCGCAAAAACGCAACCAGGTCATCAACAGTTTTGCAGTCTGCTGACAATTCCAGTGCTTCAGATTTAATTTCCAGCGATTCGGCAAGCCGGGCAAAATAAAGAATATCAGCCATGGCTTTTACAGCGACCAGTCGAAGAACTGGATCTTGACTTCGTCACCGGCTTCGACGCCTGTGTTTTCATCGGGCAATACGATAAAGCAATTTGCGCGGCTCATCGAGGTCAGGATGCCGGATCCCTGCTTACCGGTTTTAGCGACCTGCCATTCACCGTTGTCGTCGGGGGTTGCAATGCCTCGTTGGAACTCGTAGCGCCCCGGTTTCTTGCGCATTGGGTCGAGTGAGCGGGCGCGAAACAACGCGGGACGCCTCGGAATTGCGCCAGCGAGCGCATGGATCGCAGGCACCACGAACTGGCTGAAAGTGACCATCACCGCAACCGGATTGCCGGGCAGACCCATAAAGATGCTGGCTTCGATCTGGCCAAAAGTGAGTGGACGCCCCGGCTTGATCGCGATTTTCCAGAACTCGGTCGTGCCGAGGTCCGCAAGGGCCGGTTTGATGAAGTCGGCTTCCCCGACCGAGACACCGCCGGTGCTGATAATTAAATCGGCCTGCAACGCAGCCTTTTCAAGTACCTCACGCATGGCTTTCGGCTCATCCTTGACAACGCCGAGATCGATGATATCGACCGCCATGCTTGACAGCATGCCGTGCAGGCTATAGCGATTACTGTCGTAAATTTTACCGGGTTCGAGCGGCTCGCCGATTGAAACCAGTTCGTCGCCGGTGGAGAAAAACGCGACCACGGGTTTACGTTTTACCTGGAGTTGACCGATGCCGAGCGATGCCAACACGCCGAGATCGGCAGGGCTGAGCCTGGCGCTGGCGTCAATTACAGTTTCGCCTTTCGCTATATCCTCGCCGGCCTGACGGATGTTTTCGCCGACTCGATGATCGGCGTCGACCCGGATTTTGTCGGCGTCGGTTATTTCTACCTGTTCCTGCATAATTACCGCGTCGGCGCCTTCTGGAATCAGTGCCCCGGTCATGATGCGAACGCACTGCCCTGAACCACAGGTTCCAGTAAAAGGGGTGCCGGCAAATGCCGTGCCGACTTCGTCAAGCTCGGTAACCGTTCCCTGCGCCAGGCTGTCAATTGCCAGCGCAAACCCATCCATTGCGGAATTGGGCAGCGGTGGCACATTATGAGGTGATTTTACGGCTTCATTGTTGACCCGATCCAGGCACTCGCGAATCGGCAGGCGCTCGCAGGCGAGGACCGGTACAACGCGTTCCTCGATCTTGTTCAGTGCCGCACTCAGGCTGATCGAATCGGGATCGAAAGGGTCAGCGCAGCTGGGGTCGGTAGAGATTTTGTCGCTCATTTAACGGAGTGTAGTCCCTCAGTGCGATAATTGAGGCATAGACGAAGCAAAAATGGTAGGGGCAGCGCAATTTTTTTTGTGGTTAAGGCCGATCCTGGTGCGAAAGTCGATTAAATTTGCTGCCCAGGACTATAAAAGCGGCGGCGAGAGTGGTATTTTTACGTATTGGACTGAGACATTCCATCTGGATAAATGAGGCGCGGTCCAGCAGGAATGATAATAACGATACAATCGGAGGAAACAATGCAGAAATCTCTACATATTGATCCGGGAAAATGTACCGGATGTCTCCAATGCGAAATGGCGTGCTCGCTCGAGCATACCGGAACCTTTAATCCATCTCGATCGTACATAAAGGTATTTACTTTCCACGACGAAGGGCGATTTGCACCCTACACCTGCACCCAGTGTGATGAAGCCTGGTGCATGCGTGCATGCCCGGTCGATGCAATCAGCATCAATCTGGTTACCGGCGCCAAGGAAATCTCCGACGACAAGTGCGTGGGTTGCAAAGTCTGCACCATTGCCTGCCCATTTGGCACCGTCAATTATTCACAGGTTACCGGCAAGGTCGTCAAGTGCGATTTGTGTGGCGGCGATCCAGAATGCGCCAAGGCCTGTCCCACCGCCGCGATTACCTATATCGACGCGGACTGGACGGGTTACGACCGCATGATGGCCTCAGCCGCCAAAAGCCTGCCGTCCGCCGAAGCGACCGCTTAAACCTATGGAGGTAATGAATCATGTCCTGGACAAGAAAAATTCTGAGGGTAGATCTCTCTAAAGGTACCTGTACACCCGAACCGCTCAATATGGATTGGGCGAAACTCTACCTCGGCCAACGCGGGCTGTCGTCGAAATATCTCACTGAAGAAGTTGATCCGACTTGTGATGCGCTGGGTAAAGATAACAAACTCATCATGGCAACCGGGCCTTTGACCGGCACCATGGCGTCGACCGCCGGGCGCTATTCTGTTACGACCAAGAGTCCGTTAACCGGTGCGATCGCCAGTTCCAACTCGGGTGGTTTTCTCGGCGCGGAATTGAAGTTTGCCGGCTGGGATATGATCATCTTCGAGGGCAAATCAAAGCAGCCGGTTTACCTGCTGATCCAGGATGACAAGGTCGAACTACGTGATGCTAGCGCCATTTGGGGCAAGACAACCTGGGAAACCGACGATATCCTGCACCAGACCCACCAGGATCCGCAATTACGCGTCGCCTGCATCGGACGGGCTGCCGAAAACGGCTGCCTCTATGCCGCGGTGATTAATGACAAGCACCGCGCCGCCGGGCGTTCCGGTGTCGGTACCGTAATGGCTTCGAAGAATCTCAAGGCGGTAGCAGTTCGAGGCACCCAGGGGGTTGGTAATGTCGAAGATGTGAAAGCCTTCATTGCCGCGGTCGATGCCGGCAAGGCGGTGCTGGCTGAAAACGCGGTTACCGGGCAGGGGTTGCCGGCCTACGGTACCCAGGTGTTGATGAACGTAATTAACGGTGTCGGTGCGCTGCCGGCACGTAATATGCGCGATGTTGGATTCGAGGGTGCTGAAAATATCTCTGCCGAAGCCATGGCCGAGCCGCGCACCAGCGACGGCAAGCCCAATCTGACCACCAATGCCGGGTGCTTCAGTTGCACCATCGCCTGCGGACGCATCTCCACAGTCGACAAGACACACTTCTCGGTCAAGGACAAGCCGCAATATCATGGTGCTTCCGGGGGGCTCGAATACGAAGCGGCCTGGGCGCTGGGCGCCGATACCGGGGTCGACGACCTCGATGCGCTGACCTATGTGAATTTTCTTTGTAACGAAGATGGTTTCGATCCGATAACCTACGGCGCGACCGTGGCGGCGGCGATGGAAATGTTTGAAGACGGCGTCATTACCACTAAGGATACCGGTGGGATTGAGCTCAAGTTTGGGAGTGCTGAAGCCTTTGTCGCCGTAACCGAGTTGCTGGTTACCGGCGAAGGTTTTGCCAAGGATCTTGGATTAGGATCGAAGCGGCTGTGTGAAAAATATAAGCGTCCGGAGCTATCGATGTCTGTCAAGGGCCAGGAATTCCCGGCTTACGACCCGCGCGGCATCCAGGGAATGGGCCTCGCCTATGCGACTTCGAATCGCGGCGCCTGTCATTTGCGTGGCTACACCGTGGCTTCTGAAGTACTGGGTATTCCGGTGAAAACCGAAATGAATGATACTGACGGCAAGCCGGAACTGGTTAAAGCATTCCAGGATGCGACTGCACTGGTGGATTCCGCGGGCTTATGCATTTTCACGACCTTTGCCTGGGGCATGGATAATATCGCACCGCAGATCGATGCCGCCTGTGAAGGTGACTGGAGTGTTGAGAACTGTCTTGAGACTGGCGAGCGCATCTGGAACATGGAACGCTTATTCAATGAAGCCGCAGGATTTACCGCGGATGACGACAAGCTGCCCAAGCGCTTACTGGAAGAAGTCGTCAAGCACGGGCCGACTGAGGGCCAGGTCAATCGGCTAGGTGAAATGCTGCCCCAGTACTATGCAGCCAGGGGCTGGACAGCGGACGGCAAAATTCCCGAAGAAACCCGTCAGCGGTTGTCGCTTTAATCTATGGGTCCCCTGTCGCGGTGCGGCGGGGGATTTTAATCTTATAGGCATTGAATCATGCAACATTTAATTATTGGTGCTGGCCCTGCCGGCGTTGTCGCTGCTGAAACGCTGCGCAAAACCGATCCCGATGCGGATATTGCAATTATCGGGGATGAACCCGAACCCCCTTACTCGCGCATGGCGATACCGTATTACCTGAGCGATAACATCGATGAATCCGGCAGTTACCTGCGCGAACCCAAAAAACATTTCAAGGCGAAAAATATCGAGGTCGTCCAGCAGCGCGTCGACAAGATCGATGCCAAGTCGAAATCCGTAACACTTGCCGATGGCAGTTCCCGGGATTACGACAAGCTGCTGATCGCGACTGGTTCGCATCCGATCAGTCCTCCAATTGCGGGTCTGGATCTGCCGCAGGTGCATTCCTGCTGGACACTCGAAGACGCGCGCAACATTATCAAGCTGGCACAGTCGGGGTCTAACGTAGTGCTAATCGGCGCCGGTTTTATCGGCTGCATCATACTCGAGGCCCTGGTCAAACGCGGTGTGCATCTCGCGGTCGTCGAAATGGGTAACCGCATGGTACCGCGGATGCTCGATGAGAAGGCGGGTGGCCTGCTCGAAACCTGGTGCAAGAACCAGGGTATCGATGTGCATACCTCCTGCAGCGTCGATGGAATTGAAGCGACTGCCGACGACCAGGTCGAAGTCAGCCTGAGCGACGGCAGTAAGTTAAGTGCGGCCCTGGTGATTACCGCGACCGGGGTCAAGGCGAATACAGACCTGGTAGAGGGTGCCGATATCAATACCGACCAGGGCATACTGGTGAATCGGCGTATGCAAACCAGTAACCCGGATATCTATGCCGCGGGTGACGTGGCCCAGGGTGTTGATTTTTCTACCGGTAACTTTGAAGTGCAGGCAATTCAGCCCACTGCAACCGATCATGGTCGAATCGCCGCGCTCAATATGGCCGGCCGCGGGGACGAACATCAAGGCACGCTGAATATGAACATACTCGATACCGTTGGCCTGGTCTCCTGTTCGTTTGGATTGTGGATGGGGGCCGATGGGGGTGATAGCGCCGAGTTATATAATCCCGACGAATTTCAATATATCAATCTGCAATTTGACGGCAACCTTCTGGTGGGTGCGAGCAGTGTCGGCAAAACCCAGCATATCGGGGTGCTACGAGGCTTGATCGAGACCAAAGTCGATCTGAGTAAATGGAAAACGCGCCTGATGGCGGACCCGACCGCGATCATGAATGCCTATATTGCCTGTACCCAGGAACTCGGTTACTCCTGAGTATCAATGAACGTCAGTATCGAGCTGTATGCGTCGTTGATGAAGTACCTGCCTCCGGGCAAATCACGCTTCCGACGCGAGGTCAAGGTCGACGAGGGATTGATTCTCAATCGTCTGATCACACAATTTCACATATCACCGGAAGAGGCGCATCTGGTACTCGTCAACGGAATTTTTGTTTGCGGTGAAGATCGGGACAAGCGAAGCCTCAGCGAAGGTGACGTTGTGTCGATCTGGCCTCCAGTGGCGGGTGGCTGATCCCGAAAAATGTCAGAACCAACCGTGGTCGAATATGAAATGGGGTATGGCGCGGACGAGTTCGGCAAGGTACTGCGTGGCCCCTTTAGCGGTGAAAACTCAGGGTATCACTGTGAGGAAAAAAACCGTCACCACTGGGCTCTCGGACAGCCCGGCATGGTATTTGATCTGGCCATACAGGTTGCCGAAAAACCTGCGCGCAAGCTTGGCTTGTTTAACCTGCCCGTTCTCGGGGTAAAATTCACCTTTACCAATACCGAAAAATCGTTGCGAGAGAAATTCTTCCACCGGTTTCACCAGTATTTTCACAAGGGAGGCGGATGAACCAGGCGCAAAAAGATCGTTATGCCCGCCATATTCGATTATCTCAGATCGGCGAAAAGGGTCAGCAGGCCATTCTCAATGCCAGTGCGTTGATCGTGGGCGTTGGTGGGCTCGGTTCACCCGCTGCGATGTATTTGGCGGCGGCGGGAATCGGCAAGCTGGTGCTCAGTGACTACGACATTGTCGAAACCTCCAACCTGCAGCGTCAGATTATTCATAACAATTCGTCGGTCGGAGAAAACAAGGTAGATTCGGGTCGGCAAACCGTCCAGGCATTGAACCCTGACTGCAAGGTCGATGTGATTGGCTATCAACTCGAAGGGGAAGAGATGAAACAGGTAATCGACTCGGTCGATATCGTGCTCGATTGCAGCGATAACTATCCCACCCGTTTCGAGGTCAATCGCTACTGTGTCGAGACCGCGACTCGACTGGTGACCGGCGCGGCGATTAGACTCGAAGGGCAGATCATGAATTACCAACCGGATGCCAACAGTTCCTGCTACCAGTGTCTCTATTCACATGCCTACGGTGCCGAGGAATCCTGTGAACTCGAAGGCATACTCGGCCCGGTGGTTGGCGTTATCGGCACCATGCAAGCGGCGCAGACCTTGCTGATCCTCGCGGGGCAGGGCGAAGCGCTGGTTAATCATTTAATGTTGTTCGATGCTTTTGCGATGGAATGGCAGTCTGTAACCCTGCCCAAAAACCCCAATTGTCCGGCTTGCGGCAAGCCCTGAGTTCATTAATGCTAACAGTCAATTGAGATCGTTCCCTTCCCCGTTGCGATGAGATCACCGGCGATACGCTATGGTCTTTTGATACAGTCCCCCGAAAAAAGTTTGTTTTTCCCAACGATAGTTTTCCGGAGCGCTTGCAAATTCAACTATCTGGTGATTCCACAAGCTTTCCGCAAAGGGTTCCAGATGATTAAACAATTGGCGCAGAATTCCGCGTAGAGGGGGCCATTTACCGGGCTTGTGATAATCAACGAAAACGACTTTGCCACCTGGGTTTACACGCTGCAAAAGCGCATCGACGACGGTGTGTTTTAACTCATCAGGGATTTCGTGAAGCAGGAAAAAGCAGCTAACCACATCGTAGATTTCATCGCCGGGATTGGCTGCGTTAGCGATTCTAACGTGTGCCCGGGCAAACTTGTGTAATTTTTGCCGGCACAAGGCAACTTGCAGCGGTACCAGGTCGATGACATCAAGAGAGCCGGCAGCACCGACCTGTTGTGCTATCTCGGGTATCAATCGTCCATAAACGTGCGCTACTTGCAGCACGCGTTGACCGTTTTGAATTTCAGCGATAAGAGCACGTCGCAAACGCGCGTTATTACCGAGCAATATGGCGCTGACAATTACGTCGTGGTCGAGCAAACGAGCGTTTGTGGCGTTGAGATAGGCCCAATGATAGACCTCGCGCAGGTAAGCAGGGATGGCCGGTTTCGCAGGATCGTCTGGTAATGCAGGTCGATCGCAGGGTGCTGTATGCTGCAGTCCTGTGGTAGCAATCAAGCGATTATTAGCCTGTATTTTCACCTTCTCTCCTTGTCAGCCCATCCTGACCAGCGATTCAATTTTAATTCTTGTCGTGCTGCAAAAAACTTTCCCTGGGCTCAATCTCTTCATGCACCAGGTTGTAATGGCACTCGATACAGGTCATACCGGTTTCGAGTGCTTCGGCGTGTTGGCGTTGACCGCGCTTGCGTTGCGGTTTTATCGAAATTTCTTCATGACAGCTCCGGCAGGTAACGCTATCGTTGTCAAGAAACCAGTCACGCGTGGCATAGGCCAACCTGTTTTTCTGTGCCTGCCAGGTTTCGGGATTCTCGTAGTCAAAGCGCATTTCACCCAAAATGTCGCTAGCACCGTTGACCACATGGGTATAAGTGGCCGCGATCAATCCTTTTGGGATATGACAATCGGCGCAACCCGGACGCACGCCGCTAGTGGTCGTCTGATGCGCCGACTTTTTATAGGTTTCAGAATCGGCAATATAGGTCTGCATCGCATGGCAGGATGTGCAGAACTCATCGGTGGAGGTGAGGTGGTCCACTTGTTCTGCGGTCAGAGCGACAATGACTCCGGCGATACCGCCGATAATGAAAGCGATCACGATCGGCTTCCTGAAACTAGAGAAACCCTTCATGCTTTTTGCCTCCCGAATTTGCTTTGGATACCCCGATTACAGGGTGATCCCAGGCCGGTGCTATCCGGCCTGGTAGTTGGTCTATGTCAGTTTACTTTGGCGGCCTCGATGTCCGCTTTGGCACCAAATCCGACTGACGTCGGGAACGATACGTGATGACCCCGTGTGGTGATGTTGTCGTCGTGCACCGCGAAGCCAAATGTATATGAATTGCCCGGTTTGAGGATTTTGTCATCTTGCGGGTTGCCAGTATCGAGCTTGCGCACCCAAACAACGGTCCAGGTACCCTTGTCCCATGATCCTTTGACGTCGCTATTGTCAGCGGCAGAGCCTTTGGCATTGGATCTGCTGGCGTAGTACTCGGGTATCATGTCACCTTCTTTCCACCCGGCGTTAGCGTCGAAGGCGGCGCCATTCTTCTCGGCAATAATGGAGCTCGGCTGTGAAGTATCGCGGATCTGGTCCATGGTGCGGGACTTGAAACCAACTTTCTGGGCATCGAACATATACTTGGGCTGATTCTTTTTCTTGTCCCAGTTTTTCGAGAAGACATTCTTGCCTGCATCGGTTAAGCGATATTCCAGTACGTAACCATCATCCGCCATGTCGATCGGTCGCGATCTGTGTCCACGAAATTGCATGAGGTCAACAAAACCACCCGCTGCTTTGATGGCAGCGATTTCATCTGCTGTCTTGGTTTTATTCCAGCTTGCGGCCTCGTCGCTGCGTGAAGCTGGCAAGTATTTGCGGACATCTTTCTTTTTGAGTCCCTTACCGAGTAGCGGATGCGCCTTGACGTCATCTTTTTTGGCCACGCCCGGCATATCGCGCATTGAGTCATGGCAGCTTAGCCAGCAACCCTGCTCGGCGAACATCGGCACGCTGCCATCATCGACCATCATCGAGAGACGATCCTCGTAGATTGCGGGTTGACCTTCTTCCCAGACTTTCTTGTGCAGCCGAGGCCAGCCGATCTGTTTCCAGTCCTTACCGTCGAAGCGCCAGTGCGGGTGAGCGACACCAGGATAGGGATTGCGTGTCTTCCACTGGAACCGGAAATACGCGTTTTCGTCGTCGTAGGCGGCCTGGACATTGAGATCAATAACCCCCTGCTTGCCTTTAATCGGATGCGGTTCCAGCTTTTCCCCAGATACAATCAAATCACCGATGTCCTGTTCCTCGCCTTCGTGGCAGGAAACACAGGAATCACCCTGGATGACCTTCTTGTCGGCGCGTTTGTGCGCCGAGCTCCGTAACCATTGATAGCTGCTCTGCCCCGGGTGGAATAGCTTGACCGTAGTCGTCGGGACCTGCGACCAATTCATTGGCTGGGTGGACCATGCAGGCATAGAGAGAGGAAGAACCAGGGCAATGCCAATGCTCTGCCTCAGTAGGCGCTTAACAAGAATATTCATTGAAATTCCCCGTTACTTTAAATTGGTTAGTGTTGGTTATACAGGTATGAAATCAATTCCAAACTAACACCGGCCAAAGCCGGGTAATTGATTTAGATCAAATCCCACCTTAAGCAGTAGATGTGAACAAATCGTGACTAGTACGTTAATTTGTGTGTGGATGATCGCCATAGGTCGTAACCTGATCCTGGCGCTGAAAAATGAATGCCTGTTTTGGGTATGGATTATGCCAACAGGTAGAAGTCGTCGTAGATAAATCGGGCAATTCCTTCGGCGTCATTGATATCAAGCACCGGGATTTTGGTTTCGTGGGGAAGTTCGGCATCACAGGCAATCGCAATAATCGAGTCGTCTTTCTGATGTAGGTAAGGCGTGTTCATCGCCTGGCGGTGTAACTCGATTTTCGGGAAATGGATGTCCTTGTAGCCTTCAACTAAAACGATATCGACCCTTTCTGTATCCAGCGATTCGATGATTTCCTGCAGTTCTGGTTCATCGGCAGGATCGTCAAACTCGGTAATCAGCGCCATGCGCGTGGTGGTGCAGATCACCGTCTGGTCGGCACCGGCTTTACGTAATTCGTAGCTGTCCTTACCGGGAAAGTCGAGTTCAAAATGGTGGTGGGCATGCTTGATCACCGAAACGCGTAGGTCGCGTGCCTTGAGCAGTGGAATGAGTTGACGCAACAGGGTGGTTTTGCCGGTGCCGCTGTAAGCGCTAAAGCCGAGAATGGGTATCGAAGCCCTCACTGCTGGTCCTGCAACGATTGCTGATCGGCTGGTGTATTGATATTACGGAACATGTCCGCGCAATCGGAGAAGTCGGTTTGTACAAAGTCATGCATCGCATACCAGCGGTCGATCTTACGGTCGCCGCTATCGAGAAACTCGATCAGGCCTGGCAGCAGATCAACCCGGATCAGCGCGTGCACCGGTTGCAGCCGGTCGCCGTCGAAAGCGACGTGAACCGGGGCATTGTTTTGCCCGTAACTGGTGATGAAACGAGCCACGTAATCTGCTACCAGCAGCGGGCTGTCGCAGGGCAGCGTCACGATAAGATCCGTAGTGACCCTGTCCATCGCGCTGGCAAAACCGGCTAGCGGTCCCTGGTAATCGGCCAGCTGGTCGGTGATCACCGGGTAACCCAATTCCTGGTAGCGTTGCTGATTGCGATTTGCATTGATAATAATCTCAACCGATTGCTGTTCGAGCTTGTCGATTAAAATTGATACCAGCGGCTTACCGTTGAACTCAATCAGGCCCTTGTCCTGCCCGCCTATACGCCTGCCCTGACCGCCGGCGAGAATCACCGCGGTAATGTCACGGGTACCGATATTCATCGTTTTTTGGACTGGCGAACCGAATCGAGCTCAACCACGTCGGAAGCCCCGATATCATCCGTCTGGATTCGATGTTCCTGTAAGTGCAGCTTACTGGTCGCGAGCTCGCTGAAAACGCCTGGGTCGTGAGTCACGATGACGATTGCAGTGCCGCTATCGCGAAACTCGCGCAGCATTTGCAGGGTGCGTCCCCGGCTTTCGTTGTCAAGGTTTGCGGTGGGTTCGTCAAGCAACAGGATCTGCGGGTGGCACAGGCGTGCCCGCGTCAGCGCGACGCGCTGTTTTTGCCCACCCGAGAGCGACGCCGCGGATTGGGATTCGAGGCCTTCGAGCCCGGCCCAGCTAATCGCCTTTTGAACACTGGATTCGCGATCGACGAGCGACGGGTTAAGCCGGGCGGCGTATTCGATATTGCGCAGCAAGCTGCCGGCGAACATGTAGGGTTGCTGGTGCAGGTACATGACGGTTTTCAACAGGCGTTTGCGTTGCCGGCGCCAGGGTTCAGGAATCGCATCGTCGAGGCTGATTTCGCAATGATCTGGTTTTTCGAGACCGGCGATGATGCGTAACAGGGTCGTTTTTCCGGCCCCGTTATTACCGGTGATAACGATACAGTCGTAACTGGCAATACTGATCGCGGTCTGGTCGAGCACCAGGTTGCTACCATAACTTTTGCTGATGTCACGAAAGCCGATACGGAAATTTTCAATCATGGGTTGATACTGCCTTTTCCCTGTACGTACTGCAACAGGCTGTTAAGCAGAAAGGCGAGAAACAATAATACTATGCCAAGCGCAATACCCTCTGCGAAAGCACCTTTGCTGGTTTCGAGGGCAATCGCGGTCGGTATATTACGCGTGTAGTGGGCGATATTGCCGCCGAGCATCATCGATGCGCCAACCTCTGAAATAATTCGTCCATAACCTGCGAGTAATGCCGCCATCAGGCCGAAACGGATTTCGTAGAGCACGGTAAAAAATGCCCGCAGTCGACTTGCGCCAAGCGTGCGCGCGGTTTCCCATGCGGCGCGGTCGGCTGCCTGCAGCGAAACATGCGCCATGCAGACCAGGATCGGCAAGCATAATAAAAATTGACCCAGCCCCATCGCTGTCTGGGTAAACAGGAGTTTGAAGTCACCCATGGGTCCCTGGCGCGACAGGATGATAAAAAGAGTCAGGCCAATGACCACCGCGGGCACCGATAAAAAGGTATTAAACAGCGAAATCAGGAAACGCCTTCCCGGAAAACTACCGTAAGCCAGCGCGAAAGCAATCACCAGTGCGAACGGGACTGCGGCCAGGATCGCCATGGTCGAGACCCGAAACGATATACCAACAATTTCCCAGATTTCGGGATTACCACTGAACAACAGTCGGAAAGCTTCAGCGGTGCTGGCAAGCAATACATCCATGGCTAACTGGCGTTACCCGCCGAAGGCACAAACAGTTGCTGGCCCTTGATTTTGAATTCGCCAATCATCTTCTGTACCGCGGGTGTTGTCATCCATTTGATCAGCTTAATGGCGCCCGGGTAATTCACGTCGGGGTGCCGTTCGGGGTTAACCGCGATGATGCCGTAGGGATTAAACAGCGGTGGGTCGCCCTCGAACAGCAGCTGTATATCAAGCTTGGACTCGTAGGCGAGCCAGGTACCGCGGTCGGTCATGGTGTAACCGTCAACCTCGTTAGCGATCTGCAGGGTTTTGCCCATGCCCTGGCCGACCTCGCGATACCAGCTGCCGTCGGGTGATTTACTGGCGCTTTGCCACAGAATAAGTTCGCGCTTGTGGGTTCCGGAATCATCTCCACGCGAGATAAACGGCTTTTCGCTGGCATGGATGCGTTGCAGGACTTCGGCCACGGTATTGCTTTTGGCGGTCCCGGCGGGGTCGGTTTCAGGACCGACGATGATGAAATCATTGTACATAACATCAGCTCTGTCGACCCCGTATCCAGCGTCGACAAATGCATCCTCGGCGGCACGCGCGTGCACCAGTACGATGTCGACATCACCCTCGCGACCGAGGCGCAGGGCCTTGCCGGTGCCTACCGCGATCAGGTGAACCTCGATTCCGGTTTCCCCGGTAAATTTGGGCAACAGGAAATCCATCAGGCCGGAGTTGGCGGTGCTGGTCGTGGTCGCAAGTTTTAACAGAGATTCATCGGCTGATGCCTGGCTCATAATCAATAAGCTGACGACCATCAGAAATGCCGTTCGAAACATTTATAAAATCCAGAATACCGATGAATAAAAGGAGGTGCAGTGTATCAATCCGCACTGGATCACGTCGAATTTTCGTTGGGATGATCAATCAAAGCGGTTAAACTGATTTGCCCAGATCAATTAATCCGAGGTAACAATGGACGAACAAGCCCTGAATATGTCGATACGCAAATTTTTGAAAAAAGTGGGTATCACGTCGCAGCGGGAAATCGAACGCGCGATTGACCAGGCCAATACCGAGGGCCGCCTGGACGGAAATCCGGTCAGAGTCAAGATCACGCTGGAATGTGACCTGATCGATGACGCGTTGTCGATCGAAGACGAAATCAGGTATTAACGACCAGCACTTATGAGTCAGGATCGTAAATTCTTACCGCTTAATATTGCGGTCTTAACAGTTTCGGATTCACGCGACGAGGCGAACGACAAGTCTGGCGCGTTGTTGGTCAAATTCCTCACTGACGCGGGGCATCAGCTCGCCGAAAAAGAAATCGTGCCGGATGACAAGTATCGCATTCGTGAAGTCGTCTCGCGCTGGATCGCTGATGAATCACTGCAGGTGGTTTTAACCACCGGTGGAACCGGCGTCACCGGCCGTGACGGTACCCCGGAAGCGGTCACGCCATTACTTGACAAAACCATCGATGGATTCGGTGAAACCTTCCGCAGCCTTTCATACCAGACTATTGGCACCTCGACTCTTCAATCACGCGCCATAGCGGGCGTGGCTAACGGGACTTACCTGTTTTGCCTGCCCGGTTCCTCGGGGGCCTGCAAGGATGCCTGGACGCAATTGATCAGCAGTCAGCTCGATTATCGCACTCGGCCCTGTAACCTGGTCGAGCTGATGCCAAGATTACGCGAAACATAGATTTCCAATCCCCCCGGGGCTCAGTCTGGAGAGTGGCGACTATCCTTGCTGCTGCGCTGTGGTCTTGCTGGTGGCACTTGATCGAACTCGATCAGTTCACCACCGTGGTAAACCAGGAAATGCCGGCCCTTGGCGCGCGCGATCAGGGTTACGCCAACCTTCTGGGCAATTTCGAGACCCATCGCGGTGATACCGGAACGCGATAGCAGTACCGGGATTTCCATCAATGCAACCTTGATGACCATTTCCGAGGTCAGGCGTCCGGTGGTGTAGAAAAGTTTGTTATGACCCGTTAGATCGTTAAGCCACATGTAGCCCGCGATGGCATCAACCGCATTGTGACGGCCGACGTCCTCGATGAAAATTTCGATGCCGGAGGCTTCACTGCAGAGCGCACATCCATGCACTGCACCGGCATTCTTGTAGATTTCGTTGTATTCGTTGAGCGTATTCAACAAGCCGTAAATCGACGATTGCTTGAGTAGCGGCTGCTGTAGCGATATCTCGTCGATGTCTTCCATCAGGTCACCAAACACCGTGCCCTGGCCGCAGCCGGTGGTAACTGTTTTACGAGCGAGCTTGGTGTCGAGATCCTCGATACCGTCGTGGGTGGTAATCGCAACCGCCTCGACCTCCCAGTCGACCTGAATTGACTTGATCGCCTCGATATCGGCAATCATGCGCTGGTTTCGCAGCCAGCCCAGGATCAGTAACTCGGGATGATTGCCAAGCGTCATCAGGGTTACGATTTCACGCTTGTCGAGATATATGGTGAGCGCACGTTCGACGGCTATCGCGCCTTCAACCGATTCATTGTATTCGTTACAGGCGGTGACGTTGGCGGTGGCCTTGAGGCCGGCGTTACTCAGTTGGGGAAGGCGTCGCTGCGGGACGGAAGTCATCGAGAATAGACCCTTGGTTAAAAGGTGCTAACCGCCGGTGAGGTTCATGTGACGCAGCAGAACTTCCTGGGAATTGAGGTTGAAATCGTGGCCTTTCGGCTTGATTTGCATCGAGTCGATAATCGCCTGTTCGAGTGCTCCCGAATCACCCGGATTGGCGCGAATGACGCGACGCAGGTCCAGCGAATGCTCCTGGCCCAGGCACAGCAGCAGACGACCTTCCGCAGTCACGCGAACGCGGTTGCAGGATTCGCAGAAATTGTGGCTGTGGGGAGAAATAAAGCCGACCCGGGCATTGTCATGACCGGTTAGCTGGTAATAACGGGTCGGGCCCGCGGTGGTCATGGTGCTCGGTATCAGTTCAAAGTGCTGCTCCAGATCTTCGAGAATCTGGTCGCTTGAGTAGTAGGCAACCGCACGGTCATGATGGTCGTTCTGGCCCAGCGGCATTTCCTCGATAAAGCTGATATCGATGCTGCGGTCGATACAGAAATTGACCAGGTCGATAATTTCGTCGTGGTTATGATTTCTCAGGACCACTGTATTAATCTTTATCTGTTCAAAGTCACAGGCGATCGCGGTGTCGATGCCGTCGAGTGTTTTCTTGAGATCACCGACCCGGGTCATGGCGCGAAAGCGTTCCGGGCTCAACGTATCCAGGCTGACATTGATGCGGGTAACTCCTGCGTCTTTCAGCGGGCGGGCATATTTTTCGAGCTGGGTCGCATTGGTGGTAAGTGTCAGGTCGCGCAGACCCTCGGTGGCTCCGAGGTTGTTGAATAATTGCAGGATATTCTGACGTACCAACGGCTCGCCACCAGTGATACGGATCTTGTCGACACCGAGCTTGATGAAGGCGCGCCCGACGCTCTCCATTTCCTCAAGCGTCAACAGTTGCGTGCGTGGCACGAACTTCATTTTTTCGGGCATGCAGTAAACACAGCGCAAGTCGCAGCGGTCGGTTACCGACAGGCGAACGTAGCTGACGGTGCGCCCGAAGCGGTCAACGAGCTGATTCTGTGAGGTTGTGTCGGTCATTGGACGAACCATTCTAGCAACGTTTTAGACAATTAGAAACGCCAGAATCGATAGGGTCTTTCGCCAGTTTATGGGGAACTTTTCCTTACTGGTACAGCAAATTAAAATGGCTGGCACTAGCCCGGAACTCGGCGCTCCATATACTTTTGCGCTTTCTTAACCACACAGGTAGTAGTGATGTTGATAGGCGTTCCCAAGGAAATCAAAAACCACGAGTATCGCGTCGGTATGGCACCCGCAAGCGTGCGCGAGGCGATAAAGCATGGCCACCAGGTTATGGTTCAGGCGAATGCCGGGGAGGGGATCGGCGTCAGCGATGATGAGTATGCCAAAATCGGCGCACAGATTGTTGATTCACCCGAGGAGATTTTCGCCAGCGCCGAATTAATCGTCAAGGTTAAGGAGCCACAGGCCGGCGAACGCGCGATGCTGCGCGAAGGACAGGTTCTGTTTACCTATTTGCACCTGGCACCGGATCCGGAGCAGACTAAGGACCTGATCGCCAGTGGTGCAATTTGTATCGCTTATGAAACCGTTACTTCGCCCCGTGGCGGGTTGCCTTTACTGGCGCCGATGTCCAAGGTGGCGGGACGCATGGCGATCCAGGCCGGTGCCTACTGCCTCGAACATCCGCACGGCGGCCTTGGCATGCTGCTCGGTGGTGTACCCGGTGTCGATCCAGCCAAGGTTGTGATCCTGGGTGCCGGCGTGGTCGGCACGCATGCCACGCATATTGCGGTCGGTATGGGTGCCGATGTCTGGGTTATCGATCGTAATCCCGAGGCGATCGAGAATCATTGGCGGCAGTTCGGTCGCAGTACCAATTCGGTGTTTTCGACCGATGATGCGATCGAGCGTCACGTGGTCGAGGCCGATCTGGTGATTGGCGGGGTTTTAATCCCGGGGGCGGAGGCACCCAAGCTGGTTACCGCGCAAATGGTCAAGGACATGAAGCCCGGCGCGGTCATAGTCGACGTCGCAATCGACCAGGGCGGCTGTTGTGAAACTTCGAAACCAACCACGCACGCAGACCCGACCTACATCGTCGATGACGTGGTGCACTACTGTGTTGCCAATATGCCAGGCGGCGTGCCGCGCACCTCTACTTACGCGCTCAACAACGTTACCCTGCCGCACGTCATCGCACTCGCTA
Organism: uncultured Gammaproteobacteria bacterium; assembly: GCA_964196225.1. Classification (GTDB taxonomy): domain Bacteria; phylum Pseudomonadota; class Gammaproteobacteria. The sequence continues at coordinate 25,996 of CAXMSP010000169.1, forward strand.
ACAAGGGCTACCAACAGGCGCTCAAGGATGATCGCTGGTTACGCGATGGACTAAACGTACATCAGGGCAAGATTACCCAGCGCGAGGTGGCGCATGACCTCGGTTACGATTTTCACGATCCCGAAACCCTGTTGTAATGAGCCAGTTTCGAGCTGCCTGTATACAAAATACCGCGACCCGTGATGTCGCGGCTAATGTTGAATGGGTTTGCTTACGCATCGACGAAGCCGTTGCCGCTGGTGCTGGTGCTGATTTTATCGCGCTACCCGAAACCGTGGGATTGATTGAGCCGGTAAACGCACAGATTCCCGCGGCTACTTTCAGTGAAGCTGAAGATATCGGCCTGGCCGCGTTTCGAAGTAAGGCGCGCGAACATGGCGTTACCATCCTGGTTGGATCGCAGCTGATTCTCGAGGATGGCAAGATATTCAATCGCAGCTTTCTGCTGGATACCAGCGGAGAAATTCGAGCTCGCTATAACAAGTTGCACATGTTCGATATCGAGCTGAAAAACGGGGAGTCGTATCGTGAATCGGATGCAATTGCCCCAGGCGACAAGGCAGTAATCGTCGAAACTGCCTGGGGAAAGTTGGGTTTATCGGTCTGCTACGACCTGCGCTTTGCTGCGCTTTACCGCGCGCTGGCGCAAGCCGGGGCCGAGTTCATTGCGATTCCGGCCGCGTTTACGCAGACCACCGGCCAGGCGCACTGGCATACGCTGGTACGGGCACGCGCAATTGAAACCGGTGCCTTTATCATTGCGCCGAACCAGTGTGGGCATCACTGCGATAAACGCTATTCCTACGGTCATTCGCTGATCATCGATCCCTGGGGAGAGATTCTGGCCGATGGGGGCTCCGAGACGGGTATTATTTACGCTGATATCGATTTGGATCAGGTGCAGAAGGTGCGCAGCCGCATCCCTTCCTTAAAGAACGAACGTCCTTTTACCCTCGATCAGCAATAATCTAAGGTGCCTGCTGCGTCACTTGCGCGTGGGTGGTATAGCTGTGGTATAACTGTGGGTCTTAAGTTTAACGGCACAGCTGGTTATTATGGAAAAAATGGACCTGGAAGATTTTGACCAGGAGCTTCCCGATCGCATGAACCTTGCGGTGGTAATGGAAAAGCAGGCTTCAACGCACCCCTGGGCGGATTTTCGCTACGATGCGATTGGCGTTGTTAGGCGCGACGGCGACGAAGAAAAATCGGTCACCCAGATTTACCATGATGGCGATGTCGAGCATTTCCTGGTCACGGGCCTCGGCCTGCAACTTCACGTCGACGAATGTGAAAGCTATTACCATAACCTGATGTCGCCCGAACCGGGATGTTTCATCGTTGCCGATCAGCCCGATTCCAGTGACGAAATGCCGATCCCCTACCTCGCGTCACTGAGTTTTGATGAAGTGCACGCCTATCTCGAGGGCGATGAGCAGATTTACTCGGTAGAGATTCCCGCCGAGCTTTATCAGTGGGCGGAAGCTTTTGTCCTGACGCACTATGTTGCGATCAAGAAAACCAAGCGTAAACTCAAAAACTGGCACGAAACGGAAAAAACCGGAACAACATCCGAGGGAAAGCAATCATGACCCTGGACAGCAAAGAGTCGAGGTTACGGCGCTGGTCACGGCGCAAGCAGGAGGCTGCGCTGGCGATGCCGGCGGTCGAGGAGGCATTACCGATAGATACCGAGGATAGCCTCGGCACAAAGGCGCCGGTCGAAGCAGAAGAAATACCTGTTTTGACCGATGCCGATATGCCCGCTATCGAATCGCTTGACGAGGACTCGGATTACAGTGGCTTCATGTCCGAGGGCGTTAGTGATGAGTTACGCAACCTCGCCTTGCGAAAACTGTTCAAAGCCCCGGTTTTCAATATTCGCGATGGACTCGATGAATACGATGAAGACTATACCTATTTCGAAAAGCTCGGTGATATTGTCACCTGCGATATGAAACACGAAATCGAAATGAAGGAACTAAGGGAGCGTGAGGCTCTGGAAGCTGCAAAAGAAGCTGAAACCGAGGTGGAGGCCATGGAGAGTATCGAGGACGAGACTGACGATGACCAGGAAGCCATAGAGCAGACCGAGGATGAAGATATTCCTGATGAACAGGCTGAAACTGTAGCTGATGTCGGCTTCGAACCCGAAATCAAACAAGAATCGAAAAATGAGTAATAACGACGCACAAAAACAGGCGCTGGCGCAGCGTGATGCATTCGAGTTCGAGCCCACCAGCCTGATTTCGTACCAGTCAGCCGGCAAGGTCATCGCCGTGGGCGACAATGATGCGTTAGCAAAATGCATTGAGTTACCCGCGACGCTCGACCTCGGCCTGATTTCGACCGCCAGTGGCAAAATTCAAATCAGCGGCTATCTTGGCGCCTACGTCGTCGAGGTTACCGATCAACATGGTGATCAGGTCGCGCACCAGGGCGATGCAATCCTTGATTTGAATGCAACTCCGCTGCTGGGGCGCGAAATGCTGCCGCCGGGATATTTCCATGTGCCTCCGGGCGATTGGGGTAATCCTGAATTGGCGGCAGAACTGGCGGACTTGCCGGGCGAGTTTCAAAAGCCAAAATACTTCGACTACGATGCATCGATTTGCGCCCACGCGGTTAACGGTAAGATCGCGTGCCGGCAATGCATCGACGCCTGCCCGGCGGAAGCGATTCAAAGCCTGGCGGATCGTATCGAAGTCAATCCTTACTTGTGCCAGGGCGGGGGTAGTTGCACTACGGTTTGTCCGTCGGGAGCGATTCGCTACCTGTATCCGAGCCTGCGCGACAACGGCAAACGCCTGCGCGACATGCTCACCGTGTATCAGGAGCAGGGCGGTAAACGCCCCATCATTTTGTTCCACAGTGAAAGCTACTCCCCGGAAATGTACCTGCAGACCTATGACAACTTGCTGCCGCTTGAAGTCGAGGAACTCGGTAGTGTCGGAATGGATATATGCCTGTCGGCATTGGCCTATGGCGCGCTACAAGTGGTTTTGCATGTCGATGAACAGGTTCCGAGAAGTACCCAGGCCAACCTGGGCGCCCAGATCGAATGGGTCCAGGCGCTGTTAATTGGTCTCGGATTGGATGGCATTGGCATTTCGCTCTGCTCCCATGATGCGGCGCTGCCCGAAATTGAAAATCCGAATGTTGTCGAGATGGCTATTCATGATATGCCGCCAGGCAAGCGCAACGCGATATACCAGGCGCTGGATCACCTCGTCGCAAAACTGAAGCCGCCGGTGGATCGGGTTGAATTACCGGTGACGGCACCTTTTGGCGAAGCCGTAATCGACGCCGAAAAATGCACCCTGTGCATGGCCTGCGTCGGGTCCTGTCCGGGCAAAGCCTTGCAGGATGGCTCAAATCGCGAGGTTCCCGAGGTTTTTTTTATTGAAAGCAACTGCCTGCAATGTGGCGCCTGCGTGCAAACCTGCCCGGAGGATGCAATAGCGCTACAACCGCGCTTGCTGTTTGACCCCGAAGTACGCAATCGCGCACGTGCACTGAACAGCGATACCCCGTTTGCGTGCATTTCCTGTGGCAAGCCTTTTGCACCCACTTCGGTTATCCATAAGATGCAGGAAAAACTGAAGGATCATTATATGTTTGGCAACGAACGGGCGCTTGATCGACTGAAGATGTGTGACAATTGCCGCGTGGCCGATATCGTGCAGGATCCTGAAGCCATGGGGGGACAGTTTGATCCGCAAAAAGGCTTTCGCCAGTAACCGGCCATGTTGAACTAGCTATGGCAACTACAGACGAAGGGATTATCGAAGAAGAACAACGCTACCGGGCGTCGGCTTATGCGCTGTTGGCCGCTCTGTTGCGAGCTGCGCCGGACCAGGCCTTGCTGGATCATGTGACGGCACTGTCACCTGAAAGTGACGCGGAATCAGATGAACTTTCTGAGGCAATGTCGGCGCTCGCTAAAGCCGCGCGGCAACAGAATCCGGCAGATTTAGAAGAAGAATATAACAACCTCTTTATCGGTATCGGCAAGGGTGAAGTGGTGCCTTACGGGTCCTGGTATCTGACCGGATTCCTTATGGAACAACCACTTAGCGAACTGCGCGATGATCTGCGTGTACTCGGCTTCGAACGCAATCCGGAAACTCACGAACCAGAAGACCATATAGCCGCGATTTTTGAAGTGTTTTCTGTTATGATTTCGGACGCTGTCAGCCTCACTGAGCAACAACGCTTCTCTGAAAAACACATGAAGCCCTGGCTGACGCGATTTTTCGCTGATCTGGGCAATGCCCGATCCGCCGATTTTTATAGACATGTTGCGCAATTTGGCGCAGCATTTCTCGAATTGGAGCAAAGATACCTCTTGATGCACAATTAATAAAAAAACATAACCGAACTCTATTCCCTGTGGAGGATTAAGTACGTGAAAAACAAAAGTCAGCTTAAGGATCAGGAACGCAGAGCATTTATCAAGAAGTCCACGCTAGTTGGAGCAGCCGTGGCAGCCACTACAATGGCCAGCACCAGCGCCATTGCCCAAGTCAGCGGTGAAACCGCTGAAAAACCTGGTCAGAAGGGTTACCAGGTAACCTCGCATGTTCTCGACTATTACAAGTCTGCTGGCATTTAACCGGGGGGTGCAAAATGAAAAAATTAATCAAATCATCGTCTAGCGTCGACAATATCATTGTCGCCAAGTCTTGCAAGTCGGTACCCGGGGCGATTAGTCGCCGTGCCTTTTTAAGAAATTCGAGCCTGATGGCGGGTGGTGCCGCGCTGGCGACCACGGTATCACCGGTGATGATGAAAAAGGCCGACGCCGCGGTTGCTGCAGGCAGCAAAGCCGAACGGGTCAAGACGATCTGTACCCATTGCGCGGTCGGTTGCGGCATCATCGCCGAAGTTCAAAATGGTGTCTGGACTGGTCAGGAGCCTGCCTTCGATCATCCGATCAGTAAAGGCGCCCATTGTGCCAAGGGTGCTTCAATTCGTGAGCATGGCCATGGCGATCGGCGACTCAAGTACCCGACCAAGCTGGTTGATGGGAAATGGAAGAAAGTTTCCTGGGAAGAAGCGATCAACGAAATTGGTGACAAGTTGCTCGATATCAGAAAATCATCAGGACCCGATTCGGTGTACTGGCTGGGTTCGGCCAAGCACAGTAACGAGCAAGCCTACCTGTTTCGTAAGATGGCGGGAATGTGGGGTACCAACAATGTCGACCACCAGGCACGAATCTGCCACTCCACCACGGTGGCCGGGGTAGCGAATACCTGGGGTTACGGTGCGATGACCAACTCCATGAACGACATCCATCATGCCAAGGCGATATTGCTGATCGGTTCAAATCCGACCGAGGCCCACCCGGTAGCCTTGCAGCACATCTTCAAGGCGAAGGAAGAAAATAATGCACCGATGATTGTCATCGATCCACGTTATACCCGCACCGCGGCGCATGCGAACCACTACCTGAAGATTCGACCCGGTACCGATGTCGCCATCATCTGGGGCATGATGTGGCATATCTTCGAGAATGGTTGGGAAGACAAGGAGTTCATCCGTCAACGCGTTTACGGCATGGACGACGTCATGAAGGAAGTCAAAAAATGGAATCCGGCCGAAGTCGAGCGTGTTACCGACGTGCCCGAAGACCAGGTCTTTGCCGCCACCAAGGCGATGGCGGATAACCGTCCCGGTACCTTTATCTGGTGCATGGGCGGTACCCAGCATACGATTGGTAATAACAATACCCGTGCCTACTGTGCGTTCCAGCTTTCCCTCGGTAATATTGGCGTTATGGGTGGCGGTGCGAACATCTTTCGCGGCCACGACAACGTGCAGGGCGCGACCGACCTCGGCGTGCTCTCCAACACCCTGCCGGGATACTACGGTCTTTCCGCGGGTTCGTGGA
>CAXMSP010000170.1:0-20245 GCA_964196225.1 uncultured Gammaproteobacteria bacterium
GAATAGAGCTAGTAAAGGTAAAGTGGGAGTCAGTGAATAAAAACAAGCGCATGCAATCGGCCAAACCACTCGACACACTTGTACCGTTGATTCTCCAAAGGAGACGCTCGTAGACGCTTTCTGGGAGGCTGCCTTCGGCCAATAGCGGACTCTCATCTGAGTGTGATATTGTTTAGTTTTGAAAATTAGCTCAGGGAAAAACATGATGTTCAGAATTGAAGTAACTAAAGGAGTTTTCTGGGGGTCTTTTCTGGCGATTGCTTTCCTTGTTATGAATGCTCAGGCTATTGCGGGTGACAAACCCAAATTAATTTTGCAAATAACCGTAGATCAGTTTCGCGGTGATTTGCCAACCCGCTATTACGACCGGTTGGGGGAAGGGGGCCTCAAATATCTACTGGACAAAGGCGTGGTCTACAATAACGCGCATCACGCCCATGCAAACACCGAAACCATTGTTGGGCACGCAACGCTCGCAACCGGTGCCCATCCTTCAGTACATGGGATGATAGGTAATATCTGGTTTGACCGCTCTACGGGTGTTACGACTTACAACATCGAAGATCCAAATCATAAGCTGCTAACCGAGGGAGCGGATATCGATGACAGCACCGAGATTGACCCAACGCAAAAAGCAGCATCGAGTGATGGACGATCACCTGCATCTTTTCTTGTAACTACATTTTCAGACGAACTGTCTTCACTGACTGCCGGAAAAGCAAAAGTATTCGGCATATCCGTCAAGGATCGGGGTGCGGTTTCGATGGCCGGACATTCCGGAAAGGCGTTCTGGTTTTCAAAAGCGACCAGTGAATTTGTTACCAGCAGCTATTACTACAACGAGTATCCGAAATGGGTAGTCGATTGGAATGCTAAAAAACTGCCAGGGCAATACTCAGGAAAATCATGGGAGCTTTTGCATCCCAAAGAAACTTATTTATTTGGCGACAGAGATGATCAGGAATGGGAATTCGATCTTGCCGGGTATGGACGGGTTTTTCCCCATAAATTTGACACGCCGGACAACAAGTATTATTCCACCTATCTCACGGTAAGCCCTGCTGGTGATGAGCTCACAGTGGAATTTACCAAAGCTGCCATCGAAGCTGAACAGATTGGTAGCGACGATATTACCGACTTCCTGGGTGTCAGTTTTTCTGCGACAGATTATATCGGACATTTTTTCGGGCCTTCGAGCCTGGAGTCGGAAGACAATCTTCTGCGGCTCGACCGCACGCTGACTAACCTGTTTACGTTTATCGACGAGAAAATTGGCCTCGATAATACTTTAATCGTTCTCTCCGCCGATCACGGTGGCCCAGAGGCACCCGGATATCTAAAATCTTTGGGAATACCGACCGGCTACGTTTCTCCAGACAGCTGGGACAAGCAACCTGCAATTGATAGAATCAAAGCTAAATTTGGTGTCTCGGGGAAACTCATCGAGGGATATGACCATCCCTATATTTATCTCAGCAACGAAGTGATCAGCAATCCGGAAGTCGACCTGTTGGCGCTTGAGCAGGCTATTGTTGATGAGCTGGTTCGTTTTCCAGGTGTTTCAACTGCTGTTTCCAGTACCGCGTTAGCACGTGGGGTCGTAATTGATAATTATCTTACCCGAGCGATAACCAATAATTACAATCCAAAACGATCCGGAAATGTCTACGTCGTTTTTGATCCGGGTTGGTTTATCAATGATCTGGACGGTATTTCTGCAGCTGTAGTGCACGGTTCTCCGTGGCCATATGACACCTTCGTGCCAATTATTTTCGCAGGACACAAATTAAAACCTCGGACAGTTTCACGTAAAGTTCATACGGTTGACGTTGCGCTTACTCTGGCGAATATCATGGGCACTAACTCCCCGTCTGGGGCGAGTGGAAATGTGCTTTTCGAAGTAGTTGAACAGTAGTTGTTTTCAGGATTCGTCAGTGACCGAGTTGGGTCGGTTTCTGCCGCTCATCGCAAATTCCTGAGCGTCCGCTTTAGAGAAATTATTGCCGATGGATACAGCAAAATCCGAAATTTGAGAATTTTTCCCCGAATAACCAACCGATTTCTCCAAAGGAGACGCTGAGAAACTACTCACCAGCGGCAACCTTCGGCCATAAGCGGACTCTCACTTGTAAGCTAAATGGACAATTCAGCCTGTGGCTGATTGATATATCAAACCGACCGCGCAGTTTGAGCCGACTACCTTAGAATTGGCAACGATTCCAGTAATCCCAAACTTTTTCCCTTCTTCAAACATTCTAGCAACTTCTTCAGGCACTTTGCGGAGGTTAACAAAAACGGCACTATCAAACTGACTATTGGTTAAATCTATCGAAAAAACGCCTGGCTCTGAAGAGTCAGGACTCATTGCGACCATCGTTGCATTTCCAGAAAAAAGTGCACCTATAATTGTCTCTGCATACAAAGCAAATCCTGTTTCCGTATAGTTCTGACACTGGCTGGCAATGTCATCTAAAGTAATTGTAATTGTGACTTTATCATCAGGTTTGTCTGCTATTCGCGCTAACTGATTTAAGTTCTCGGATATCGTTCCAGACTCGTTGACTGCTTCACTCTTTTTAGCGATATTGATGTTGGTAGAGCCATCCACCGACGTTAGCGCTTTACCGCTCCCGATATTATCTTTTTCTTTTCCAGGCGCTTCGATCCCGGATTCAGATTTGAGGACAGGTATTGCTTCCTGTTCTTTCACGAAAGCGGCGGCTTCTTGCTGGGAAATCCCACTTCGAGATTTGATCTTTGTTAAATAGGTCTGCGCTTTTGTATATCCTAGATCAACGGCTTTCTGATAATAAACAATTGCTGTTGCCGCATCCTTTTTATTACGTGAATTGACCCATTTATTCTGGAAAACCACGCCGAGTGCATGATTTGCAGCCGCGGAATTTTGCTCCGCCGCCATTTTGTACCACCTAACCGATTCATCAACAAACTTATATTTTCTCGGTCCCGACAGGCTATATAAAATATTACCTAGCAGGTACTGGGCATCTACGTCTCCTGCCAAAGCCAGCGGTTTCATCATGCTGATCGCTTCTTCTGGAAATCCGGCGTAGTATCGTTTAACGGCGTCATTTATTTCTTTCGTAGCAGCAGCAACAGAGCATGAGACCATCAGGGTTAAGGGAATTAGCCTTTTTACCAGTATTTTCAAAAAATTATTCATCAACTCTAATTACCAAATCAGTTAACCATACAGAGCGTCATTATATTTCTTGCCCAGTCAATTTTGAACATAACAGAGTAAACCAAGGGCGACCAAGGTATTTCGAGATTGGCAGAGTGTCTCAAAAGGGTCGGTTTCTGCCGCTCATCGCAAAATTTTGGGCGTCTGCTTTCGGGAAATTATTGCCGATGGATACAGCTAAATCCGAAATTTAAGAATTTTTCCCCTGAATAACCTGGCGATTTCTCCAAAGGAGACGCTCAATTTAATGAAGCGAGCGGCGACCTTCGGCCAACAAGAGACACTTGGGTAATATCTAGCCGCGATCAAAACAGCCCTTGGCATGTGATAATATCTGCATGCAGGATAACAGCAAGTTTGGCTGATAGACGGTCCTTTGGCATTGATAGCCTTAACTGGCTTGAGACTTGATCTGGATCAATACAAGACTGTCGATATTGGGATACACATGTCCTTCGAGATAAGGGGAATGTACCATCGACGTCGTCTTCGACAAGAGCCGTCACAGGTGCGAGAAAAACGACGCATTTCTGACTCGTTTCTATGAAAACTTTCTCGCCGCCTCTCCGCGAGTATCGGAAAAATTCGCCTCCACTGACTTCGAGCGACAAAAGGAAGCACTGCGATTATCGCTGCGTATGATGGTATTGGCCAGCGTTGGCGGCGATGCGGGGGACCTGTATCTCGAATATATCGCCAGCCGACACGATCGCCATCATTTGAATATTGAGCCCGAGTTATACAGTCTTTGGCTCGAGGCTTTGATCGCTACAGTTCGCGAGTGCGACACGGAATTTGACTTGAGCGTTGAAGAAGCCTGGCGCTCCGTACTGGGCTACGGTATCGAATACATGACCTCCCACTACTGAGACCCAGCTTCCCATTGGTGGATTGTCGCCATTTGTTACGTAGTGATCCTTACCAATTTAAATCCGGGCGTCTCAGTTGGGTCGGTAGCCGCCGCTGATTCTTAATATTTGAGGGGCTGCTTTCTCCAAAGGAGACGCTCAATTGACTGGGCTAGGAGGCAATCTTCGGCCAGAAACGGACACTCTGATTTGGAGTTCATTGGCCTCTGACAGTGTTTCGCGATAGTATTTGCTAAACATGCTAACTCTGAGAGGACATCTTCTAAATGGAAGACCGCCTGCCGAGAAAACTAGCAGCTGTTCTTTATGCTGATGTTGCCGGATATAGTCGTTTAACCGGGGACGATGAGGATGCTACTCATAAAACTTTAAATAAGTACCTGGATCTTTTCAGTCAGACCATCGAGTCCCATCATGGCCAGGTAATGCATTATGCAGGTGATGCGATACTCGCCAGGTTCGATGCGGCGGTTGATGCATTGACTTGTGCTTCGGTTGTCCAACAACAACTCGCCGAACGCAATGCGGATTTGCCTGAAGGGAGTCGGCTTCATTTTCGCATCGGTTTAAATCTAGGCGATGTAATCGAGGATCGCGGTGAGATCTATGGTGACGGCGTAAATATTGCAGCACGCCTGGAAAGTCTTGCATCTCCTGGCGGGATATGCGTGTCCGATGCGGTCCGTTCAGCGGTGCAAAAGAAACTCGATCTCAGTTATGAAAAGTTAGGTGATCAATCCCTTAAGAACATAGAAGAGCCGGTACGTGCTTATCAAGTCCTCATTGATACCAGGCCTTCTACAATACCCGGCTCTACAGATGAAGTGCCCAGTTCATCTTCGCTTGAATTTCCACTTCCAGACCGCCCCTCAATTGCTATCTTGCCCTTTAAGAGCCTGGGATCAGATCCGGGCCAGGATTATCTTGCCGACGGTATTAGATTTGGCATCCAGGCGACACTGGTTCAGCTCCCAGAAATGTTCTTGGTCAATGCAGTTGCGCTAAATGCCTATCGTGGAAAAGATGTCACTGCACTGACCGTTGGTAAAGAATTGGGTGTTCAATATGTTTTAGAGGGTACTTTACAGCAAGCGGGTGATCGCATCCGTGCTACAGTGCAGCTTACTGAGGTTGCCACCAAACAGGCAATATGGGCTGAGCAATACGAACGTATTCTCGATGACATTTTCAAGCTGCAGGATGAAATAACCTGGGAGGTCATCACATCACTCAACGTAAAATTTCAAAAGAGCGAGAGAGCAAGAATCTGGTTCGCAAAAAATTACTAATCCTGAGGCGCGAGAGTACTATTATCGAGGCATGAACCATCTGTATGCAATTAATGAGAAGGATAATCAGATTGCCAGAAATTTATTAGAACAACTTTACCGGGTAGAGCCGGACTCCGTGATAGGCCCGAGCAACATTGCCGTAACGCATTATCTGGATGGTGCTTTCGGTTGGTCGGAATCTCAAGAAGAATCGTATGAACTGGCAGCCAGATGGGCAAAATTAGCCATGGAGTACGAGGATAATAACGGCATTGGACACGCTGTTTACGGCTATTTGCAATATCTAAAGGGATACTACGACGAAGCGCTAGCGATTTGCGCGAAAGGGGTTGAACTTCGAACTAGCTGTCCCTTAGCTCGTGGGATTCTGGGGGTTGTGCGTAATTATTATGGTGACCCTCGGGCGGCCGTGAATGACATCAGGGAGGCTCTGCAGCTTGAGCGGGTATACCCTACATGGTTGATTGATGTTCTAGCTACCGCATATCGAAATTGCGGTGAAATAGATCTCTCAATCTCGGCAGCTAAAGAATCTCTGAGACTCGATCCAGGAAAAAATGACCCTCGATTAGTGCTATGCAGTGACTACCAGCTCGCAGATGATTATGACCGGGCACGAGAACTCGCAACAGAAATTATCAACAGCGATCCTGCATTCCGCCTTTCCACCTACGCCGAGAATCAGCCTTATAAAAATCCCGAGATGCTTGACCGGATTATTGATTCCCTTCGTGAGGCTGGCCTACCTGAATGACCGTTTTGGGTCGGAAGCCGACCCTCAAATTTCTTCTCTGAGCGTCCGCTTTCGGGAATTTGAAGCTCAAATCGACTAGATTCCACTCCAAAAACCTACGTAATGTAAGACATCCTCTGTCAGACATCGGTTAGAGCCATAAATTACTGATGTTCAGGGTATTTTACGCGGATATTCAAGCGAACACTCCAGTCCACTTCCTAGTCCACTTCGAGATTGAAAAATGGTGCCGGCACGGGGCGTCGCACCTACTTGATCAGGCAAAGAAAAGCCCCTAAATCAGGGGCTTATAATTGGTGCCGGCACCACGAATCGAACGCGGGACCTACTGATTACAAGTCAGTTGCTCTACCAACTGAGCTACGCCGGCAATTTCATTTCATGTTACAGCCTTTGCGGCCGCTCACAGGCCTTATACTGACCTGTCCGAGGGCGCGAATTTTATTGTGTTTGTCCTAGGTTGGCAAGCACTCGGTCGGAATCTGACTGATCCCGGTATCATAGTCGGCATCGTCGAGTAACAGCAGGTATTCGGTCTCACTCGACTGCTCTGCATAGAGCCAGTAAATGGTGCGTTCGCGATAACGTAACTCGGTTTCGGCCCTGAAACCCAGCTTTTTAATCCTGGATGCATGCCGGTCGGCATTTTTCTTGAGGCCGAACACACCGAGTGAAAGGATGTTAGGTTTATCCGGATTATTGACGATTATGTGATCTCTAATCCCCTTCTTGGCAAGACCATTGGCAGTCTTGATTGCATCTTCACGGGTTCTGTGACCCGCGATAAAAACCATTACCCCCTGGTAATCTTTCTCGAGGCTGGATTTCAACTCGGTATCGGCGCGCTTGCCACTGTAGCGCCCACTGATTTCGATTGCCCGCTCCCGGTCCTTGAAGGGGCCGATGGTATAACATACCCGCTTGTCGCTGGAATCTTCGAACACCAACACTTCCTGTTTTATCTGCGGCGGTTGCTCGACCTTCGCTGCGGCCTCCTTTGCCGTCGCTTCGGCGACGACTTTTTTCTCGCTAACGATTTCGACCCTGGCCTCGCTCAACAATTCCAGCTCGACGGCGGCGGGAATCTTTTTCTTCTCTACGAACAATTGCTCGTAAGGCAGTAACCACTGGAACGCGGCAAAGGCGACATTAACGATCAACAATAAACCGAGAAATACTTTCATTGACCGGCCAGCCTTGCCATCCCTAGAAACACCAGGTCGGGTACGATGCGGGCGGGCTTTTGCAGCTCGCTTTGCACCCGGACCGCGTCGCCTCCCGTAAGCAGTATGGTTGCATCATTATCAAAATAGCTGGTCCAGCAGTTCACAAGCCCGGGCAATAACTCGATTGAATTGTGCGTGTAGTTTATATGAATCGCTTCCTCGGTTGAACAACCGGGTTCGGTGGTTTCATCAATCGCCGGATCTTTAAAATCGATATGATTGAATATGCGCTTGAAAACGTCCAGCGAGGTGTTGATACCGGGTAAGATTGCCCCACCCAGGTGCTTCCCATCCGCTCGCAACAGGTCGAGCGTTATCGCGCTGCCAGCATCGATAACGACGACGTCTCCATGTACCAGCTCGGACGCTGCGATCAACGCCATCCAGCGATCAACACCCATCCGCTCAGGCTCTCGGTAGGCGTTGATAACACCCAGGGCCTGTGGCATTGATACGAAGCGAGTAACCGCCGACCCGAATTTTTGTTTCAGGCACTGCTCCAACTGGGCACCGCGGGTCACATCGAGCACCGAGGCGAGATAACAATGCTTCGCCGGCAGGTCTTGCAGCCAATGGCCCAGGCGTTGTGCCCAGTCCCGGTTGTAAGCACAGGAATAGCTAGCCTGGACTTGTCCTACCTTGTGCCACTGCGCCTTGAGGTGGCTGTTACCGCAATCGAGCAGAATCATTCGCTGGCAACCCGGAGCGATATTTCGGCAGCCGAATGAACCTCGATGCCGTGCTCAGTTTCTAACTGGAGCTGCCCGTCAGCAGTGATTCCACGATTGATACCCGTAATGCGATTGCCAGCGGTAACCACTTCAACCGGACGACCATGAAAAGCATCGAACCGTTCAAACTCGCTAACCAGGCCCTGTACTGCGTCGGACTCAAACGCCCGAACCGAATCAATGACAGAATCTATCGAGGCCATCAGCACCTGCGTGCGATCGATCTCGCTCGCAGCGATCTGCTCAAGACTGGTGGCAGGCTGGGAAATCTCGGACAGCTCGTTTGCATCCATATAGATGTTCAGTCCGAACCCGATTGCGAAAAAGAAGCGCTCATTACCGAGCGCTCGCGATTCGATCAGGATACCGCCAAGCTTGCGTCCGTTGCAGAGCACATCATTAGGCCACTTCAGGGATATTGCAGCATCGGTGCTTTGCCGCAAAGCCCGGCACAATGCGAGGCCGGTGACGATGCTCAGCAAACCCTGGCGATTGGCTGGAATGTCCTTGGCAATGCCGATCGTGCAATAAATGTTGCGCGCAAATGGTGATAACCACTGCCGGCCGCGCCGACCCCGCCCCGCGCTCTGCGCCTCACTGAACGCGACCACTTCGCGCTGGTGGAGGTCGTGGTATTCCAGTACCTCGGCATTGGTGGATGTGGTGTTATGACGGTAATGCCAGTCGAGGCCGTGACGTTCGACTGCCTTCCTGGCCGCTGCCTCGTTGATGGGTTCGCTACGCATCACGTTGGAACCAGGACTTGCGCGCCTCCTGCTGCTGATCGGTAATTTTTAAAACACAGGTGCTTTCCGCAGCGGCCTGCAGCTCGACTTCGAACAGATGCAGTTCATCACGACGGAAGGCATGAACCTGCCAGACTTCCGCCGGGCTTGCCAGCAGTAGCCTTTTTTCAAGTTGCCCCAGGTTCAGTTTCAAGCCGTCGACTGCAATGATCTGATCACCGGCTGACATGCCGGCACTCTGCGCTGATCCGGCTTCGGTAACACGCTGAATCGTGAGCCCGGCTTCGCCATCTTTCAATACCGCGCCCAGATCGACCGTGGGCAGGTCGCCCTCGACGTCCTTACCACCCTTGTCCTGTGAATTTTTCGCAGCACGTCGCAGCATCTCGATACCGACCAGGCCAAGCAGTTCGTCCAGGGGCAACTCGCCGGTATTGTAAATCAACTCGCCGAGAAAAGGTTCAAGGTCCTGGCCTGCAATTTCGCTGACCAGCTGCTGGATACTATCGGGCTCGACACCCCTCCCCTGTTCACGGTATCCCTCCCACAGGCGGCGCATGACATCGTCGAGGCTTTTTTGCGATGCGGTCAGTTCGCGTATTTTCAGGTCGATGCAGGCCGCGATCAGGCTACCCTTTGCGTAGTAGCTAACAATTGCGTTGGCCGCGTTTTCATCCTGCTTGTAAAACTTGGTCCAGGTGTTGAAGCTCGATTCCGCCGCGGACTGCCGCAGACGACCCGAACCCCGCTGCACCCGGGTCACGGTTTGCGCCAGCAGTTCCAGGTAACTTTCCGCATCGATCAGGCCGCTACGCAGCAACGCAAGATCGTCGTAGTAAGACGTGATTCCCTCAAAAGCCCACAGTAAATCGGTATACACTTCGCGCTGCAAGTCATACGGCTGGTAGACACTGGGCTTAATTCGTTTGACGTTCCAGGTATGGAAATACTCGTGACTGCAGAGCCCGAGAAAATCACGGTAGTCATCATCCACCTTCGATTGCCCGTGTTTTGGCAGGCTGGCACGGCTCGCAATCAGGCTGGTACTGGCGCGGTGCTCGAGCCCGCCATAGCCCTCACCGACGACCATCACCTGGAACTGGTAATAATCCATCGGTGCAGGTCCACCAAAAAACCGGATATGGTGTTCGCAGATTGTTTTCAAATCGGCTGCAAGGCGTGCCTCGTCACATTCGAAGCGGCCGGTCAGCACGATATCGTGCGGCACCCCACAGGCTTCAAAGGCGATACAGGTGAACGTGCCCATCTCGACCGGGTGATCGATCAGGTCATCGTAATCCAGTGCTTCGTACAACCCAAATTCGTAAGCATTCGCCTGCTTGCGTTTGAGCGAGGTCGCCAGTTGCCATTCCTGGCAATAAGTCGCGAGCGGTTTTTCGATCAATACCTCGCAGGGATTGTCACCCTGACCG
This sequence comes from uncultured Gammaproteobacteria bacterium, assembly GCA_964196225.1. Taxonomy (GTDB): domain Bacteria; phylum Pseudomonadota; class Gammaproteobacteria. The sequence goes on from CAXMSP010000170.1 coordinate 10,257, forward strand.
AGAACCTCGAGAAACACACTGCTGCCGTTGTAGTAGCCGTGGTTGTGATCCAGGTGTGCCGCGCGCACTGACAGGTCTTTCGCATAAACCTTGTATTCGATCGTCAATTCACTCTTAGCGGCAGCGACCCGCCAGTTGGATTTGTCGATCTGATCGATCCCGAGTTCGCCGCTTTCATCAGTAGCGCGCAGGTCTAGCAGGTTGCGTGCAAAATCGCGAATCATGTAACTACCGGGAATCCAGTTAGGCAGGCGAAGATGCTGCCCCTGCGGATCGGGCTCATCAATACGTATCGATACATCGAAGTAATGGCTACTGGGATGACGACTGGTAATCTGATATCTGATCATTTAGAAAAACTGTTTATCAAGCGTGGCCGAAGTGTATCATTGGCGGCTTTGACGCCAAATCTAAATAGCTGGACAGATGACCGATACGCTTAAACACTTAAAACGCTACTCGACTCCGGCCGCGGCCCTGTCCGAGCCCGCTCCGGATGACAAGCAACTGCGGCTCATCCTCAAGACAGCATTGAGCGCCCCCGATCACGGACGCCTGCATCCCTATCGTTTCATCAGCATTCGCGGCGACGGGCGTCAAAAGCTGTCCGAGATTTTCGGCCGCGCAACGCTTATGCGCGATCCCGATGTCGAGCCCGCCTATCTGAAAAAACAGCAGGACAAGCCGTTACGCTCGCCGCTGATCGTGGTCGTCGTCGCGCAATTGATAGAAAGCCCCAAGATTCCGGAGATCGAGCAAATGCTCTCCGCGGGCGCAGCCGCGCACAATGTGCTTTTGGCCTCTAACGCGCTTGGCTTCGGTTCGATCTGGCTCACCGGCGCGAACGCCTACGATCCCTATGTCTGCGACGAACTCGGACTCGAGGAAAACGAACGCATCATCGGCTTCATCTATATCGGCACGCCGGCAATCGAAATCCCTCCGCGGCCCATCCCCGAAGTTTCGACCCACCACAGCAAGTGGGAATAACCCTGCCAATTTTTTACCTGAAACCGTCTCAGACGGTTTCAGAGTTCGATGCGCTTCTCTTCATCGGGGTGCCCGTAGGAGCATAAAAATCCGCCGACATACTCGATTGCGGGATCAAAAGGATCACCGACACCCACTTTCGCTTCAACTTCGGCTCGATAATCCTCGGCACTGTCCTTAGGCCGATAACCCAGGTGAGCCACCTTGTGATTGGAAAAGAAGACTTCCCGGTTATCGGAAATACCGTAAACAACGGTGTGGCCGATACGCTCTGATACCAGACAGCGTTCCACCAGTTGAATCAAGTCGTCAAAACTCAGCCAGGTCGCCAGGTGCCGTCGATCGGCTGGCTTCGAAAAGCAGGAGTTAATCCGCAGGCAGGCCGATTCAATGCCAAATTTGTTAAAGTAAAGTTTCGCAAGGTCTTCAACAAAACACTTCGAAACCCCGTAAAGTGTGTCGGGGTTATGGGGGGTATCGGTATCAGCCCCGACCTCACGGCGCTCATAGCCGACGGCATGAATTGAACTCGCGTATACGATACGCTTGATCCCGTGCCGTCGGGCAGCCTCGTAAACGTTGTAGCCGCCCTTAATCGAGCTCTCAAGGATTTCGGCCCAGGGCCTTTCCACCGGCGCAGCACCAAAATGAACAATCGCGTCACAACCTTCTACCACCTGCATGACAGCATCAAAATCTCCGAGTTCGCAGCTCATCGCCTCTTCATTGTCCGCCAACGCCCCGATGTCGTCGCGGTCGGTGAGTCGCAGGGTTGCCGCCAGCGGCGCCAGGCCCCGGCGCAGTTCTCTGCCGAGATTTCCCGCGGCACCCGTAATTAACAATCGATTGAAACGTGGCATAGCTTGCTCCTGAAGAAAAACAGCCGATATTGTAGCGCATCTGTCGCGGATTTAAGGCTGGGTTTTCCGTGCTGTCGACAGGTCCGTCCGCAGTCGAACCTTCAGGTCAAATCCGGCTCTACGACGGTTACCGTAAATCGATTCAGCTTTAGCCCCGGATCGGTTAAAATCCCGCGACTCAATTCCATTACAGATCCATTTAATGTCCGATTCCAGCGCTAAAGCCAGCGAAAGCTCAAATTTTATCCGCGATATCATCGACGCCGACCTGGCTTCGAACAAGGTATCGGCGGTGGTCACGCGCTTTCCGCCGGAGCCAAACGGCTACCTGCATATCGGTCACGCCAAGTCGATTTGCCTTAATTTCGGCATCGCACGCGATTACGGCGGCCACTGCAACCTGCGCTTTGACGACACCAACCCGGAAAAAGAAAGTGTCGAGTACGTGAACTCGATTCGTCGCGACGTCGAGTGGCTTGGGTTCAGCTGGCACAGCAACCCGTTTGCATCCGATTACTTCGATCAACTCTACACTTATGCCCTCGATTTGATTAAACAGGGCCTGGCTTATGTCGACAGTCAAAATGCCGATGAAATTCGCGCGAACCGCGGCACGCTGACCGAACCGGGCGTCGATAGTCCCTATCGAGATCGCAGTGTCGAGGAAAACCTGCAGCTGCTCGAAGCCATGCGTAACGACGAATACAAAGACGGCGAACATGCGTTGCGCGCCAAAATCGATATGCAATCACCGAATATCAATATGCGCGATCCGGTGCTTTATCGCATTCGCCACGCGACCCATCACAACACCGGCGACAAATGGTGCATCTACCCGCTTTATGATTTTACCCACGGACTGTCCGATGCAATCGAAGGCGTTACCCACTCGCTGTGCACGCTAGAATTCGAGGACCATCGCCCGCTTTACGACTGGATCCTGGACAACCTCGAAACCCCGTCACGACCGGTTCAGATCGAGTTTGCGCGCCTGCAACTCGAGTACACACTCACCAGCAAGCGCAAGCTCAATACGCTGGTCGACGAGGGGCATGTCAGCGGCTGGGACGACCCGCGCATGCTGACTATTTCAGGCATGCGCCGGCGCGGATTTACGCCCGAGTCAATCGTTTCCTTTTGCGATGCCATCGGGATTACCAAGAAATACAGCACTATCCAAATGGGCGTGCTCGAAAACGCATTGCGCGAGGATTTGAATGCCCGCGCGGTCAGGCGCATGGCGGTCATCAATCCGCTCAAGGTCGTAATTGAAAATTATCCCGAAGACCAGGAAGAATTTTTCAGCGGTGCCAACCATCCACAAAACCCGGATTACGGCACCCGCGAAGTACCCTTCTCGCGCGAGATATACATCGAACGCGACGATTTCATGGAAGAAGCACCAAGCAAGTTCTTTCGTCTAAGTCCCGGGCGTGAAGTGCGCCTGCGCTTTGCCTATTACATCACCTGCAAGGAAGTCATCAAAAACGAAGCTGGGGAAATCGAGTCGCTAGTCTGCACTTACGACCCGGAAAGTCGCGGCGGCAGCAGTCCCGATGGACGCAAGGTCAAGGGCACCATGCACTGGGTCAGCGCCCGTCACGCGGTGGATGCGCGGGTTAATCTTTACGACCGCCTGTTTACGTCGGCTAACCCGGGGGCGGCCTCGGATTTTCACCAGACACTCAACCCTGACTCCAATATCGTGATGGAAAACGCAAAGTTCGAACCGGCAATCGAACTGGCCAACAATCCGATCGCCTACCAGTTCGAGCGCCTGGGTTATTTCATCAGCGACTATGATTCCACCAATGATAATCCGCTCTTCAATCGCACCATGACACTACGCGATAGCTGGGCCAAGATCGAGCAGTCCCGGTAACTTGAGCAAACCAGTCGTCCAGCATTGTTTCGAGTTCCTGTCGCATTTCTCGCTGCGCTTTCAGTATCGAGTTGCCGACTGGGTCGCTTTTATTTTGCGCAATACCTCCAACCAACTTTCACGCCAGGTAAGGGCAAATATTGCGCTTTGTTTTGCTGATTTTGATAAAGCCGAGCAACAACATCTTTACCAGGAATCAATTCGACAAACCTGTTACGCGATGACCGAACTCGCCGCGGTCTGGTGCTGGCCGGTGGAGAAAATCCTGGCGCGAGTCACGTCGATCGAAGTCTGCGAAGAGTTTGATCGTTCAACCCGGGGCAGGATTATCCTTGCACCTCATCTCGGCAGCTGGGAGACCCTGGTCATTTGGCTGGGTAAATCCTGTAGCGCCATGATCATGTATAAACGTCTTAAAAATAAGGCGGTGGATAGCTTCGTCAAGGATGCGCGCGCGCGCAGCGGTGGAAACCCGGTTCCGACCAAGCAGCACGGCTTGCGCAAGCTGCTGATCGGATTAAAAGAAGGCGGTAGCCTGATGATTCTGCCCGACCAACAGCCCGCCAGAAGGAAGGTTAAAATTGAAGCTGAATTTTTTGGTGTCAGTGCGCCGACCACGACCCTGGTACAGAACCTGAGCAGCAAGGTCGACTGCGACGTATTTTTAGCCAGCATGAAGCGCAGCTCCCCTCCTGGCGAGTTTTCCCTGAGTATTCAGCCACTTGAGCACGAGCGCCTGGCAGCCGATGAAGCCAGTAGCGCCCAGTACATGAACGATCAGATCGAACAATTAGCCCGCCAGTCCCTGGAGCAGTATCAATGGGGCTACCGTCGATTTAGCAACAACGCCTACGCGTCTGTAAAATAGGGATACCCGTTCATGCTGTCCAAGTTTATTGCGGGCTATAACCGCCTGGTGCTAAAACAACCACTGGCAACGCTGATTGTCATTACCAGCGTGGTGGTGTTTTTCCTGTTGTATATACCCGACTTCGAGCTTGACGCCTCGGCCGATTCGCTGGTGCTCGAGAACGATGCCAGCCTTAAATCCTATCGCAGCATCCGCGATCAGTACGGATCGGATGATTTTCTCATCGTGACCTATAGCCCGGAGCAGCCGCTTTTTAGCGAAGCGGTGCTCGCCGATATCGCCCAGCTGCGAGATGAACTGGGCCAGCTCGAGCAGGTCGATAATGTCATCAGCATGCTCGACGTGCCACTGGTGGACAGCCCACCTATGACGCTCGCAGAAATCTCCCGTAATGTGCGCACCCTGGAAAGCGATGACGTCGATATTGAGCTTGCCGAGCAGGAGATGCGGGAAAGTCCCCTGTACGAGAACCTGCTGGTCAATAGCGAGGGTGATACCACCGCGATGCAGGTAAACCTGGTGACCAACCAGCGACTGCTTGACCTGATTAACAATCGCGACAAGCTGTATGAAAAAGTGGGCACGATTCCGGATGCAGCGCTGCGGCTCGACCAATTATCGACACAAATAAAAATCGAAAACCTGGCGCATAAATTAAAACTGGATCAGACCATCGTTGACGTGCGCCGGATCATGGATGCATATCGCGGCAAGGCAACGCTCTACCTCGGTGGGGTACCGATGATCACGTCCGATTCGATCGAATTTATCCGCAGTGACCTGAAGGTATTCGGTGTCGGGGTTGTTCTGTTTATCGTTATCATCCTCGCATTTTCGTTTAAACATATTCGCTGGGTAGTGCTGCCGCTGGCGGTTTGTCTGACCAGTGCCATGACGATGATGGGTTATCTCGGCTGGTCGCAGTGGCCGGTGACGGTGGTTTCGTCGAATTTCATTTCGCTATTACTGATCATTACGTTATCACTGATCATTCACCTGGTAGTACGTTACCGCGAACTCGCGATGATAGAGCCCGAGGCCAGTCAATACGAACTGGTCAGCGAAACCGTGCAAAGCAAGTTCAGCCCGAGTTTTTACACTGCCGTCACTACCATGGTCGCCTTTGGTTCATTACTGGTAAGCGGGATTCGACCGGTTATCGACTTTGGCTGGATGATGGTAATCGGTATCACGGTTTCATTTGTGCTCGCGTTCACGTTATTCCCGGCAGCCCTGATGTTATTGCCGCGCCTCGACTCCATGGCCAAGAAAGACTTAACCGGCAAGGTAACTGCATCGATTGCCAATTTCATCCAGCATCGAACCCGTGCCACGCTGATGATTTTTGCGTTGCTCATATTAATTGCACTGACCGGCATTCCCAGGCTTTCGGTCGAGAATCGATTCATCGACTATTACAAGGAAAGCACCGAGATTTTCCAGGGCATGACCCTGATCGACACCAAGCTTGGTGGCACCACCCCGATGGATATCATCATCGATGCACCCGCGGATGAAGTCATGGCGGAGGACGAGTTGTTCTCAAACGGCGATATCACCTCCAACAGTTACTGGTTTAACCGTGACGGATTGCGTGAAGTGGCCAAATTTCATCAATACCTGGACGAGCTGCCGGAAACCGGCAAGGTATTGTCGGTGCATACCGGGATGCAATTGCTGGAATCTCTTAACAACGGCAAGCCCTACAGCGACTTCAAGCTTGCGGTGGTCTACAAGCGTATCCCTGAAGCTGTAAAAAAAGCGCTGATCTCGCCCTATCTGTCGGAAGATGGGAACCAGCTGCGCTTCAGCATTCGCCTCTACGAATCTGACAAAAAGTTGCGCCGCCAGGAACTGATTGAAAAGATTTACCTCGACCTGACCGGTGAGTATGGGCTCGACCCCGAACAGGTCACTATCTCGGGTATTGCGGTGCTTTATAACAACCTGTTGCAAAGCCTGTTTCGATCCCAGATCCTGACCCTTGGCGCCGTATTTGGTGCAATCCTGTTGATGTTTATCGCACTTTTCCGAGCGGTCCGGCTGTCGTTTGCGGCGCTGATCCCGAATATCATTTCCGCCGGACTGATCCTTGGCCTGATGGGATGGATCGGTATCCCGCTCGATATCATGACTATTACCATAGCGGCGATCAATATCGGTATCGGCGTTGACGACTCAATCCATTATATCCACCGCTTTCGCGGAGAGTTTATCCAGGACCGGAATTACTGGGCGGCAATCGGGCGCTGCCACAACAGCATCGCGCGCGCGATGTACTACACCTCGGTGACGGTGGTGCTGGGATTCTCGATCCTGTCCCTGTCCAACTTCATCCCGACCATTTACTTTGGCGTGCTGTGCGGGCTGGCGATGATTACCGCGTTGATCGCTAACCTGATGCTATTGCCGATTTTGATCGCGCGTTTTCGGTTGAGCTAGGCCGTTAACATGGTTAGTATTGCCCGCCTCGAAAATCAATCTTACATCGTATGAACGAAATCCTGATTCCGATCTCGCCCGGCGAATTGCTAGACAAAATTACTATCTTGCAGATCAAGGCTGAGCGCATAGCCGATCCCGCAAAGGTAGCGAATGTCAAAACCGAACTCGACATGCTGAGCAAGGTATGGGACCAGTCGGTCGAGTCAGATGATGTAATCACGGCGCTTAGCGCCGAGCTCAAGTCGATTAATGAGAGGCTCTGGGAAATTGAGGATGATATCCGCGACGAGGAACGCAACCGGCGTTTCGGCGAGCGTTTCGTGGAGCTGGCGCGCGCAGTTTACGTCACCAATGACGAACGCGCCAATGCCAAGAAGAAGGTCAATCTGCACCTGAATTCGACTATCGTCGAAGAAAAATCTTACCAGGATTACAAGTAACACCGCCAAACATGTAGTCGAGCCTGGCCCAGCTCGTCTCGCGTGACAGGAAAGACTTCAGTAATGTATATCCCCGTGGAACCGTTCGGATACTGCAGAACTTTGGCTCCATTTGGAGAGTAGTGCTACGCCACTCCCAATGCCTTTTTACGTTCGCTTGCCCAGGTGCGTAAAATTTGGTCGACGGCCAAACCAATAAAGGCCACGCATAAGCCAAGCATAAGCCCGTTGCCGATCCCAAATTCATCCGATAAGGATTTCAAAATTAACTGTCCCAAATCATCGGTTCCAATCATCGCGCCGATGATTACCATAAATAATGCAAACACAACGGTTTGATTAATACCCAGCATGATGTGGGGAAAGGCAAGCGGCAGTTCGATGTGGATCCATCTCTGGAAACGATTGACGCCCGACATTGATCCTGCATCCTGCAAAGACTGCGGTACATTACTTAGACCTTCCACTGTGTAGCGGGTTGCGGGGATCGTGGCATAGATAATAACGGCGATTAACACAGACGTATCTGTTACCCCGAAGAGCATGATGACCGGGATCAAATAGATGAATGAAGGGAAGGTCTGAAAGGTATCACAAACCAGCAAGATGCCCTTTGTCGTGAATCTTGTCTGAGCACACAAAGAGCCAGATATCAGGCCGATTGTAACCGATACAAGTACGCCGAACGTTGCCATATAAGCCGTAATCAACGCTCTGTCCCACCATTCTGTCGAAGCAATAAATAGCAGTAACCCACCAACAACCAGTGCCGATCTAATGCCGCCTACGATGTAGCCAATTCCCATCACCAATACAAAAGTCGCTGAAACCGGCATACTCAGGTAGGCATTTTTCATGGGTACCAGCACATTTACAATTAATCCCACATTGAAGGATTGAAGGCTCGAGTACCAATTGTCCACGATCCAGTCGACGCCGGATTGCCAGAAGTTTTCTGTTGTCAATCCCTGGTTGTGGGGAATCAGGTAAAAATAATTGATGCCATCCTTAAAAATAAGACTCCCAATGGATGCCAGGATCACGCCTGCCACTAAAATCGCAGCCATAATGAGGGAATACTTATGGCGTTCAACAAAGGAAAGGTCCGCAAAATAATCAATTTGCTTGTTTGCCCAGCCCAGAGACAGCTTATCCAGAACCACGGCAATCAACACAATACAAATACCCAGTTCCAGGGCTTGACCGATTCTTAGCTGATTCAGTGCCAGCAATAGATTGAAACCCAGGCCTTTTGCCCCGATGAAAGAGGCAATTACCGCCATCGCCAGGCATTGCATAATGACCTGGTTTACACCGACCAGGATATCGTGCCTCGCCGTTGGTATCAGCACCTTGAGCATGAGCTGAACCTTGTTGCAACCATTCATCATGCCCGCTTCAAGTACTTCAGGAGATACCCCTTTAAGACCTAACAAGGTCAGACGAATCATTGGCGGCGTTGCAAAAATGACGGTTGCGATGGCGCCAGCATGGTCACCAATGCCGAAAAAGACGGTCACCGGCACCAGGTAGGAAAAATGCGGCATGGTCTGGGCGACATTGAGCAAGGGCATCAATGCGTTTTCAAAGGCTTTACTTTTAAAGGCCAAAACAGCCAGGAAAACCCCGAGTAACACAGATGCCGGTGCCGCTATCAATACGAATGAGAGCGTTTCCATCGCGGGTTCCCATTGACCGAAAACAGCGATATAGGTCGTTGCGCAAGTCACCAGGATTGCGAGCCATCGTCCATTGAGTGCGTAACCCAGGGTTATCCCGACTCCGGCAACAACTGTCCAGGGCAGTGCTGGCCAGAATGCCCACTCATTTTCACTGACAAAATCCCAGCTGGTGAAAGCGACGATGGTTTTCTGGCCACCCACCAGAATTTCACGAATAAACTCAATACCGAAAAGCACCGCTCGCGACATGGATCGGGTGATTTCTATCATCAGTGCCGATTCTTCGTAATCTTCGATTTCCACGTTATAGGTTTGAATCGGTAGCCATTCGAACATAATGAATTCGACCGAATTATTCAGCATCTCCGGAACCGCTGACAAAAATGCCGGCAAGCGCCAAAGGATGTTGTTTTCCGATGGCTCGATTGCAAAACATAAAATGAAAAATACAACCAGCAAAGCTGCAAATTGTACGAGTTGCGGATGCCTGGCTAAATTATTCATAGGTCAAACGCCAGCTGCTTGACTGGCGCTCGCTGGTTCCGGTTCGTCCTTGCCAAACAATACATGGATCACGTGAGACGCATGTAAAGTGCCTACGATTTCATTACTCTCGTCTACGACAGCAACCGGCTTATCCTCGCTCAGGATAGCCTCTGCAACCGTTTCAATAATTGCGTTTCTGGGTACCTTTAATTCACTAAGATCGGAATCGGCGCCGATATCTTCCATGACGTTCTCACAGGTCAATACCCTCTCGCGCGGCACATCATTTGTGAACTTGGCAACGTATTCGGTGGCTGGATGCAGAACAATATT